>CABQCC010000001.1 GCA_902462495.1 uncultured Eubacterium sp.
TTGCACCGTTGCCGACACTGCCCACAACAGCGTCAAGACCGATTGATGCAAAGTCATCCATAAACGGCTCCATACCAATCCAATGGTCACCCATAAACATCATAGCTTCCTTGCCGTACTCGTGAACAATGTCCACCATTTCCTTGGCAAGTTTGGCAACCTCACGCATTTGGAACTTTTGGAAATCCTTAAATTCCTTTGACGGAATACGATAAGTGTTGTTCATATATCCCTGGTCAATGATGAACTCCGGACGGAACTTGTAGCCGACTTCTTTTTCGAATTGTTCAAGGATATACGGACTTACAGAAGCCGAATAGCCGAACCAATCAACAAACTTTTCTCTTGCAAATTCATCAAACACAAGTGTGAACTGATGGAAAAATGTTGTGAATCTGACAACATCAACATAATCGTGAGTGTCAAGAAATCTGCGAAGTCTGTCGAGCGAATGTGCTCTTGTCTTTGGCTGACGAACATCAAAGGTAATCTGAGGTTCAACATCTTTCCACTCGTTGACAACTGCGTTGTACATATGAACCGGGTCCCACATAATGTAAGCAAGGAAGCTTACTGTATATTCGTGGAACGGTGTGCACTTGTTGATTGTTACATTGCCCGTTGCCTCGTCATATTCCCAATCGGTCGGAGCAACAACATCACCTGTTGTGCGGTCGATAACTTCCCACCATCTTGTGATGTCATCACGGTTGTTGACCTTGAGCATATCGGGATAAAGATGATTCATAAGATGAATTTCAAGTGTTGACTCGGTTGCCGTGTAGAACGGAGTCATAATGTACAGCTGCTGAATTTCATCAGGGTTAGCCTTTGCCCATTCGTTATCTTTTCTGGTTGTGTAATAGGTTGCATAAATCTTTGCACCTGTGTCTCTAAGCTCCTGCGGGAACTCTGTGCCGTCACAATCACGGATTGCGTCTGCACCCCATTCGTCCATAATTTCAAGGGTTTCCTTAACCACATCCATATCGGTTGGAATAGTTACTCTGCCTTTGTTTTGTGCCATATTTGTACCTCGTTAATCTATAATTTCTATTTTATTATTTTTAAGCGTCATTTTGCCGTGATTTCTCTTGCGTTTGAGCGGAACACTCTTACGCATATAAAATTCGTTGTCCGCAACATAAGCGTCAGGATTGCCGGACGGACTTAAAATTCCGCCCAAATCGTCATAGCTTACATTATTGACAAATGTATTATGCACGGCTTCGCCGAGGCAGAACATCATACATCCGCCCTCGTTGAGCCTTGAATAGTTATATTTATATGTAGTGCCGTCACCCGAATCGGCATCCCACGGCATACCGTCTTGATTGAGTTTTGTGTCTACGCCCTCGTTGTATTGAAGCAAAGCATTTTTGCACTTCCACGGCCAAATTGCAGCCGCAACCTTGCCCATTCTCTTGCCGGGTTTGGTATAAACACGGTCGTTCATCTCTGTTGCACAAGTGTCCGAAACATTGTGTTCAACAAGCGGAGTGAGTGCATACATCGGAGTGATTGCGTCACCGCCGATATTCTTTGTGTAGTTGCCTGTAATCAAAATGTTGAGGTTGCCGTATTTTTCAAAGGTTTCCTCTTTAAGTTCCTTGCCTGCAAAATCTGCGTGACGGTAAGTATAGCCGACTGCAATTCCCCATCTGCTGACATTCTTTACAAAACAGCCCTCAACAGTTACACCGTCATATCTTGCAACGCCTGTTTTGCTTTCGTCCTCAGGCTTGAAAGCGGTCATATAAATACCGCCGTTGTTCATATGCTTGTTGTAAACATTGCCGTTGACATCGTGAACAAAAAGATTTTTGAGTGTGATTGAATGAACAGTTCCTCTGTTTTGAGCAACAACCGCAACACCCGTTCTGTCCCTCTTGTCGGGGTCGCTGTAAGCCTCAGGAGAAACAAATTCCTCCTTGTTGGCAATTTCTATATCACGAATGATGATATTTTCCACATCATAAAGAAGCACGGAGGAAGAAACATCACCCTTGTAAATGTGTCCTGCATTGTCAAGCTTTGTGCCGTAATCCTGATACCAAATGCCCTCGCCGTTTGTGTTGATAAACGGAGGGCGCTCACCGTCACCGTAAGGTGCAATCTCAATCGCCTCGCCGTCAATGCTTCCGCAATTTTTGAGGTGCAAAAACTGATTGTTGAACACCGAGCCTCTTTCGAGCAAAACTTTATCGCCTGCGTTGAGTTTGAGCGAATTAACCTTATCAAGAGTTAAAAAAGCGGTTTGAGGAGTCAAGCCGTCATTATTGTCGTTTCCGTTAAGAGAGCTTGCGTAATATGTTGTTGATTTCATTTTCATATTCCTCCTCTCTTATTTTCTTGTACACAACATCTCGTGATTCTTTGAATCTGAACCTGTCGCCGTTATATCGGGTGAACAAGTCCTTGTTGAGTTTGTAGTATTCTTTAAGCTGTGGTTTTTCAATAGGCTTGTAGCTATAATTAATGCCCTTTTGTTCCGACACAAAATCAAGTCTGAAACGGGTAAGTTCCCAATCAAGATACGCTGTCGGTGTAAACTGCTTCAAACCGTAAACAATCTCGCCGTTATCAAGAGCAGTTTTGCGCTTGGCATTTTCCTTTTCACATCTTGACACAACCGCATCAATACTGCTGTCGTCAATCAGTCCGAGCTGTTCGGCAAAAACAAGACACGCTTTTGCGTACTTTTCCTCTTTTTCGCTCGTGAAAAAAATATTATTCATAATCCCTCTCCGATTGTTATTTATGCCCGACTGCAAGCCACAATTTTTGGGCTAAAAATTGCAAATCGACATATCCCATTTAATTATAATATATAATACAATCAATATTCAAGGCACAATCAAAACTATATAGTAAAAAAAGTGTCGGATTTTTTGGCTATTATTACTAAAAAATACCGTCTTAATTTGCTTGAAAGAACGCTCAATTTTTGGTAAACTGAATGTATCACACAAAAAAGGAAGTAACTATGGATATAGTAAAACAATTAGAGCTTGAATTTTCGCTAAAGCCTTGGCAGGCAGAAAACACAGTTAAACTCATTGACGACGGAAACACAATTCCGTTCATTGCACGATACAGAAAGGAAGCCACGGGTTCGCTTGACGACCAATTGCTCAGAGAGTTGAACGACAGGCTGAACTATCTCCGCTCATTAGAGGAGCAAAAAGAAAAGATTGTTGCATCCATCACCGAGCAGGAAAAGATGACGGACGACATTGCAAAATCTATCGAAAACGCAAAGACGATGACGGAACTTGAGGACATCTACCGTCCGTTCCGCCCAAAGAGAAAAACAAGAGCCTCGGTTGCAAAAGCACTCGGACTTGAACCGCTTGCAGAGGCAATCTATGCACAGGAAAAAGGCACACCTGCACCCGAAATTTTGGCAGAGGACTACCTGACCGATGAGGTTGCAGACATTGAAAGTGCGCTTCAAGGTGCAAAGGACATCATTGCAGAGCTTGTTTCCGACGACCCAAATGGCAGAAAACTTATCCGCTACGCCGTGCACAACAACGGTATGCTCACATCAAAGGGAGCAGATGACAACCTCGGCGTGTATGAAATGTACAAGGAATACAGCGAGCCTGTGAAATCCATTGCAGGGCACAGAGTTTTGGCTGTCAACAGAGGCGAAAAAGAGGGCAAACTCAAGGTTTCGATTGAATTTGACAAGACCATTGCCACCGACCTGTTGTTCAACATCCATTGCAAAAACAACACCAAGGCGACCGACCTTGTTATCGAAGCTGTTGAAGATTCTTTCAGCAGACTCATCTTCCCGTCTATCGAGCGAGAAATCCGCAACGAACTGACCGACAATGCCTGCGAAGCATCAATCAAAGTTTTTGGCGAAAACACTCGTCAGCTCCTTATGCAACCGCCTGTAAAGGGCAATGTTACAATCGGGCTTGACCCCGGCTATCGCACAGGCTGCAAGGTTGCGGTTATCAGCGAAACAGGCAAGGTGCTCGACACGGGAGTTATTTATCCTGCACCGCCGCACAACAAAATTGACGAAGCGAAAAAGACAATCACCGCACTTGTGAAAAAGCACAATGTCAAGATGTTTGCAATCGGCAACGGCACGGCATCGCACGAAACAGAGGTGTTTGCGTCCGACCTTATCAAAGAACTTGACTGCGGTATAACCTATATGGTTGTCAGCGAAGCGGGCGCATCGGTTTACAGCGCATCAAAGCTTGCGGCGGAGGAATTTCCGCAATTCGATGTCAGCCTGCGTAGTGCGGTCAGCATTGCAAGACGACTCCAAGACCCGCTTGCAGAACTTGTAAAAATCGACCCAAAGGCAATCGGAGTCGGTCAATATCAACACGATATGCCACAAAAAGAACTGTCGGCAGAGCTTGACGGCGTGGTTGAAAGCTGTGTAAACAGCGTCGGAGTTGACCTCAACACGGCGTCACCGCAATTGCTGTCGAGAGTTGCAGGCGTTTCAAGTGCCGTGGCAAAAAATATTGTTGCATACCGTGAGGAAAACGGCTCGTTCACATCAAGAAGCGAGTTGAAAAAAGTTGCAAAGTTAGGTCCAAAGGCATTTGAACAGTGCGCAGGTTTCTTGCGTGTTGCCGAAAGCAAGAATGTGCTTGACAACACCGCCGTTCACCCTGAAAGTTATTCGGCGGCAAAAGAACTTTTGAAAGTTTGCGAAGTGTCTGAAAACGACATCAAATCGGGCAACATCACGAAACTTCAATCGCAGGTGCAAACAATCGGCACATCGGCACTTGCACAAAAACTTGACATCGGCGAGCCGACCCTCGTTGACATCATCAGCGAACTTTCAAAACCGGGTCGTGACCCAAGAGATGAACTGCCAAAGCCACTTTTGCGCACAGATGTTATGGGCATGGAGGACTTGAAAGCCGGAATGGAACTCAACGGCACGGTCAGAAATGTTATCGACTTTGGTGCATTTGTTGACATCGGCGTACATCAAGACGGACTTGTGCATATCAGCCAAATCACAAACCGCTACATCAAGCACCCATCGGATGTGCTCAAGGTGGGCGACATTGTGACCGTTTGGGTGCTGTCGGTTGATGTTGACAAAAAGCGAATTTCGCTGACTATGAAAAACCCTAACGAAAAGAAAGACAAAAAAGACAAAAAATAATTGCAAAATAAAAATCCGTAAGCATAAAGTTTACGGATTTTTTGCTTATGAAATTACAATCGCCAACACATAATCGCCGAGGAATTGAAGTTCGGCGGTTATTTTTTTGCCGTCAAAAAGAAAAAAATCACCCTTTGCAAGCGGTAAAACATCAACCCCGTCAAACAGCATTTTTATGCCCTTGCCCGTGAGTTTTGACAACGCCTCTTTGAGCGTCCACAAGGTCGTCAATTTCACCTTGTCATCGCCTGCCCACGCCTGTTCGGGTTCTGTAAAAAATCGAGCCGAAACATTCTTTTTCACTCTGCCGACTGCCTCAATATCAATTCCGACAGGGCAATCAAAAACAGCCAAAACGCAGTAATTTCCGCTGTGTGAAATGCTGACAAATCTGCCGTCGGTCAAATACGGTTTGCCCGTGTCGGAGCACAGAATTTCGTCCTCGGCAATTCCTGCCTTACCGAGCAAAACAGCAACGCAAAGGCACAAATCCCTGTCCGATTTTTGACTGTATTCAAGTGATTTTTTGTATCTTTTCGGATAGTTTTTTTCAACAAATTCAACCGCTGTCGAAGTCAATTCAACAGCGGTCATCATATAAATCTTGTTCATTCAAAATAAAAATATCTGTGCATAAATTCTTCTACTTTAGGGGCATAAACCTTGTTGTAGCCAGCCTTTGTAGGTGATGAATCGTCAACCATATACAGCCTTTTTTCTTTTTTATCAAGTGAAATTTCCTCGTCATCGTAGAAATTTATCACTTTCGTGTTCCATTTTTCAGCCACATCATTCGCCGCTTTTACAACCTCGGCATATTTCTTTTTGTTGTTGCTTGGACAAGTGATAAACACCACCTTGCAACCCCAGTTCAAATCCGCACTTGCGCAAATATATTCCATTGCGCCGTAGAGAGTTGTTGTGT
Source organism: uncultured Eubacterium sp. (assembly GCA_902462495.1). Lineage (GTDB taxonomy): Bacteria > Bacillota > Clostridia > Oscillospirales > Acutalibacteraceae > Eubacterium_R. The sequence continues at coordinate 6,084 of CABQCC010000001.1, forward strand.
CGTAATCGCCGATATAGTAGCTTGAGGTCAACTCGCCGTTTGACTGCTTGCCCTTTGCATTGCACACGGGAACTTCGCAAAAAACGACCTTTGGATTTGTATTTTTCTCAACCGCTTTTTTGAAACAATAAACAAGTGTATCTTCGTCATTGCCGTTGAGTTTGTAGCCCTCACCGCCGTATTTTTTGCACTTTATGCCGTCAACCGCTTTGAGATAGTCAACAAAAGACTGACCGTCCGACTTGGAACCATAGGTAAAATCCGAGCCCAAAAACACATACGGGTCGCCTTTCATAACAGAATTCTCATTCAATTTCAGTTGCTGAACATTGTATTCATCGTTGTTGCCCTTGCTGATTGAGCCTGTTTGCTTGCCTGCAACAAAATAAATACCGACAAAAACGACAGCCAATGCCAATGCCAAAACGACAAATAATTTCACTTTATTTTTGGTTTGTTTATCCATCAAAATTTATCCCTTAAACTTTTTGCAACAGGCAAAAACGACAATTGCTCATCGTCCTTGCCTGTTATTAATCTGTCAACCCGTTGTGTCAAGTTCCGTGCCTTGCCCTGTACCGTTTGATTTGTTGTCTAAGATTTTTTCGTCAAAGAACATATAGGCGCCACCCTTGTTTTCGGCTTTTGAATTGCCCAATGCAACATATTCGGACGAAACATTGTTTTCCATATTGTCGAACTCTTCTTTTGAAATCAAGTAAACCTTACCCGATTCAAGAAGCTGAAGATCCATATTTCTCCAATTTTCAAATCTATGGATGTTGATATAGAAAGTCTTGATGTCAACAGTATCGCCGATTACCGAGCCCCAAATTTCTTGATAGAAGCCGTCAAAAGTTACGGCACCGTGCGGAGCATAGAACAATGCCGACATTTTGCCATAAATTGCATTATAGGTGATATTGCCCCTGTAAGCGGCAATAGCATTTGGCAATTGATACAAATTGTTGTCGTCATTTTCCGAAGCATTATAGAACGGGTCGGAAATAGACACATCGCCCTTGCAAGCCACAAGATAAGACATTCTCATCTCGGTTGAAGTTGATATGGTGATGTTGTTATTAGCATAAATCGTAACCGGACAGGTCACATTTTTCCTGAGCGTTTTTTTGTCAAGGAGAGCACCGCACTTGTCACACTTATATGTTTTATTCGGGTCATAATTCTTTGTATAAACCACATATCCGTGAGGGTGCTTTGCCTTGTTTTTACATCTCAATGTTGTGTAAACATCGCCTCTTGAAACAAAACCGCTGTAGCCATCGCCTTTTATTCCGCCTACCAAATCAAGGCTTGGTGTTGAACACTTGAAGTCGTGGCCAAAGTAAGCCAAAGAATCGTGACACAACAATACTTTGCCGAATGTAAGCAAATCGTGTGTGCCCATAACGGAAGCATTCTTGTTCAAAGTGAAATCACCCATTGCATAAATTGAGCCGTTCTTGAATGACAATTTATCCTTCAAGTTATATGCAAACAATTTGAGGTTTTTGATGATTTCGCCACCGACTGTGCCATCACTTTCAAAATTTGCATCAACATGCTTGTAGGTGTCGTTTTCATACGCCTCAGGAAGAACCCACATATCAGAGTTACTTCTGAGTGTTATGTATCTGTTTGCAAATACATATTTGCCGACCGTTGTGCTGGAGAAACCGTATTGTCTGATATAACCCAAATACGATACCAAAGCCTTGCCGATGTAGAATTCACCGCCGTCAGCCTTGTCGGTATAATCATCAAGCAAATCGTTTTTAAGTTCTTCTGCATTTTCATCTGCTATTGCGCACTTGCTAAAATCGCCCTTACAAACAGGACAATCAGGGTTTGCCTTGCTGCACTTTGAAGTACAAATACAAACCTTGTCGTCTGAATTGTCAGGATTTTCAGCCTTACAGCTATGCCAATCAGAACCGTGAGTGCCGTTGCAGACAGGACAATCGTTGTTGAAATTGCCGTCTGTGCACAATTCCGAACAGATACATTCATAAGGTGCCTTACATGCGTCGGCAGGTTTGCTTGCATTGCCGCAAATCGGGCAATCCTTGTCGTAGTCATCATTTGTACAATGACCTGTACAAGTACAAACATTGTCGCCTGATTTCGGTGTTTCGTATCTAAGGGTATCCTTATATTTTGCATCGTATTTGCCGAGTTCAATATATCTGAGTGCGGTCATATTGCCTGCACAGAATACCTTTGTTTTGTCAGCAATGTTGATTTTGCCGAGTGTTGCCTTTATTGAACCGCAAGCATAAACTATTGCACTTGTTTTTGCCTCAAACGAAGTTCCGCACTTTATATCGCCGCCGCTGAAGATTGTGCCGTGCTCACGAACACAAACATAGTTCCAAGCGTTGATATTATCCTTTGCGAAAATTTCGGAATACTGACCTACATCAATATATCTGTGAGTCGCAATCTTTCCGCCCGAATATACGCTTGTGTCGTGCATAAGCTTAACCATTCCACGAGGAGTGTAATCCTTTCCGGTTCTGATTGTTGTGCCCGGATAAATATTTACCTTTCTGTCGAGGTCAAGCTTGCCCTGAACATAGAGATAGCAAGCGTTTGCATAGTTATAATCGAACTTTGGATTTTGGACTTTTTCTCCGTCTTTTTGGATAAATCTCGGTTCATCTTCGTCATCAACGAATGTGCCCTTAGATGCCCAAGTGTCGCCGTCATCGGAAACATTGAGCGCTCTGCCGATTTCAAATGCGGTAATCTTGCCGAGAACATCGGTTCTGTTAACCAAATCGCCGTAAACATAGAACTTTGTCATATCGGAAATTCTTGCTCTGTCGTTGAGCAATGCGCTTCCGTGAACATAGAATCTGTTGAGCATTGTCTTTGTTCTGCCCTCTCTAAGAGTAGCCTGAACATCGAATCTGTTGTTTACAACAAACTTAAAGTTGTCAAGATTATAGCCGTCAATCTTAAGGCTGAGATTTGTCACACGGTTTTGAAGCCATGTGATAAAGTTGGTTGTTGTGTTAACTCCGCCCTTGTCAAGACCGTCAACGATAAATGTCAAATTCTTGTGAGGGGTGAAGATACTGTTTGTGAAGAATGAACCGCCAACATAGATGTTTGCATTTGAGAAAACATCAAAATAGTTCCATGTGCTGACACCGCCCCAGCTACCTGCAAGGTCACCGGCTCCGCCTTGACCGTTGGTGCTGATTGCCATATTTCCGCCAACATAAAGATATGAACTTGAGTTGAGGTCGTCCTCACTGTTTGCTTTTTCAGAGATACCGATTCTTGCGCAACGCTTTGAAATGAAGTTGCCGTCACACATAAGCATTGAGTTACGCATTGTAAGTGTACCGCTGTTCGAGAAAAGTTCGCCCGAAACGAATGTGCTTGAACCGACTTGTGCAGAAATTGCAACATAGTTGATTGCATAATTTTCATAAGAATACGACTTCATGCAACCGTCAACATACATCTTGCCGTAGTTTTGGATTGTGCCGCCTATCTTTTCTTGGGCTGATTCTTTTTCGCTTGTGCCGACAACGAGGTCGCCTCCTGCAAAGAACACAGCCTCCTTAACAGGTGCGGAATAATCACCCTTACGCTCCGGATAAAATGCAAATCCATTTACGATAGAATAAGTACCTTTCCAGTCACCTGCCAAAGCAGTTCCTGTTCTGTAATATCTTATCCAAAGGCTTCTGATTTCGTAGTTACCGAACGCATCGGCTTCGCCAAGTTTGTTTACATTCTTAGTAAATCCAACTTCGCCTGTGTATCCGACTTGATGCTTAGCGTAGAATATACCGCCGTTGAGAATAATCTGACCGTATGTTGCGTCGCCCTCTGCGGAGAACACAGGCATTTCTTCTTTTTTGCCCGTTGTGTCTCTGTTAAAGGTTACATATCCTGCAAACATAGCAACATTTCCGCCAAAGTTTGCTCTTGAGCCTTGCTCTGCAACGATAGATGCCTTTGCACCCCATTTGTCGTTCATTGTACTATACACGGAATATGGGTCTTCACCGATAGTTCTCATCCACAGGTAAGAACAAGAATTATAACCCTTGATGTACACATCCTGCATAATATTAATTTTGCCGTAGTTTTGAAGATAGCCGACAAAAATAATTGTATTCTTTGAAACAATGCCTTTGTCTCTGTCGATATAACCGCCGATGTAAATGCTTGCATTGCGATTGTTTGAGCTACCGTTAAGGATTGATTTACCTTCTTTATAGTTCGAATCACCCTTATCGGTCGGCCAAGTTCTTGCGTCTGCTTCTTCTGTTCCGTCTGCTTTTTTGTAATTTACAAATTCGCCGAATACATAGAACTTGCCGAAGTTATAAATTGCAGAGTCGGAATAGAACGCACCGCCACAAGAAAGCGAGCAATTTTCACCGACATAAACAGCGTTGCCGAGATTGTTGTTTTTGCCGTTTGAGAAAACATCGCCTGTTACATAAAGGTTTGAATTGCCCTCAACAATGATAGCTTCACCACGGTGTGGAACAAGATTGTTTCCGCCGATTCCGCCCTTGCTCTTTGAATTGTTTGCAAGGTTGCCGTTTACTATTATATCATTGTCAAAGAACAAGGTTTGTTCGCCAAAAGCATTAAGTTCTTTGTTGAACTCAAGTTCTCCGCTCTTTGTCCTGCCGATGAATACATCGGCCTTTGGACCTGTGAAAGCAATGCGATCCTCAATATTAGAAAGTGAAGATGTTGTTGAGCCGTCTTTATAGTATATTTTACCCGTGACATACAATGTGCCCTTGACATTGAGTTTGCCACCATTGGTAAATCTTATGTTATTGGCGCAAAGCATCTGACCTTCCTTGATTGTAATTTCGCCCTCAACCTGGACATTACCGCTTGTAACAATTCTTACACCGTCTGCCCTGAAGTTATTTTCCGAAATGGAAACATAAGCATTCGGGTCGGGAGCGTAGAACGAATCACTCGATTTATACAATTTGGTTGATGGAATTCTTGCATTTTGAGGAGTGAACAGTACACTCGCATTTGTAAGTGTAACTATTCCCGGATATGTTACAACCTCGTTGCCGTTTTTAATTTTCAAAAGATAAACATATGATTTGTTTGCGGTAATCGAGTAGAACCTAACGCTGTTGCCAAAGCAGTAAATTCCTGCAAAGTTTTCAAGGTACAAATCTGTTGTAACAGCACATTTGACATTATCCTTGATATAAACAACGCCACCGTCCTCGATGTAGAACGACATCAACAAAGGACAAGTATATTCGCCATAAACATACATACTACCCTTTACTGTTTGTGTATTCTTGTTACTGATAAAATCAGGTGGAGTAACATTAAGATTTCCGCCAAAATAAAGTTGTGCGCCTGTTTGATAGCAATTAATCAAACCGCTGTTGTGACTGTTTTTAGCGGTTAGTCCTTGATAGCCATATACGCTATATACAGCCTTTTCGGCATCTGCATCAGGATTTTCGGCAATCATCATACCGTCACTTTTATCCGAAAGTGGCACATCACCGTAAACATAGAGTTCTGCCGAGCCTTCCATATAGACATTGTTCTTAACGCCGTCTACAGAATACGAAACAGAGTTGGACACATCGGCATCACCGTAAACATAAAGTTCTCCTGCGGTTGCGTGAATAGCACCGGAAGCAACTATATTTCCGTTGACATACATATTGCCCTCATTAAAGAGAGAAATGCTGTTGCTGTCATATCCTGTGAATTGAAGTTCTCTCGGACCCGCAAAGGCAAAATTTGCACCTGCCTTGTTCCAAATATATTGGATTTGGAAATCCTTTGAGCCGGAATCAATAAAGAGTGTGCCCTCATTTTCGATTTTCTGTGCAGAAATCTTTGTTAATTTAAGCTTTGTTCTGTTTACAAGAGTTTCGCTGATTGTAAAAGAGCCGTTATATTTGAGAGAGCATTTTGCATTAATCTCAAATTTCTTGGTTGAGATATTGCCCTTATCAACATAAATTCTGCTGCCCTTGTAGGAACTGAAAGTATCGACAACACGAACATTAATGTCGTGTGCAAAGAAATCGGCATAGTTATCAATATGATATGCATAAATCTCTGACGAGGTGCTTGCACTTACAAAGAACAAAGCATCGTGATTGTCAATTGTTCCGTTTGTGATTGTACCGCTGACACTTACATTTGAATGGCAATAAACCTTTCCGAAGTTATTGAAAGCACAGCCTGCTGTTTCGCCCTGCAATGTGCCGAAACACTCAAACTTGCCATAATTCAAAATATTGCCAAAATCTTTAATGTTAACATTTGATACAAAATCACCGTTGTTTACAAGGGTGTTCATATCGTTACCAAAACTACCGCCGTAAGTTTCGATAACACCGTAGTTTATGATATTACTGCCCGACTTAGAGCCTTCAACATAAATCGTCTTGAATGCGCAGATACTTACTACACCTTTTTCGTTATTTTGAAGATTGTTAAAGTAGCATTGATTGTTTGAGCAAACAAAATTGTTGTTTTCAAACAAGCTGTTTGCAACGATAGAGCCTGCAATGCTCATTTCGCCGTTGTTGACAACATTAGATTTAAATGTTGCGCCATACGAAGTGCATTGGAACTTTGCATTTGCCGAGTTCACAACACTTCCTTTAAAGGTTGCATCGCTGTCAATCTTTAATTCATTATTGTTTGTAACAGTATTGAATTTGGCAATTCCGCTGATATGCAAAATACTGTTATTTTCCAAATCTTCAACAGTGCAAGTGTTGTCAACTCTGATTTCGCCATCTGTATTGTTGAGGAGTTTTCCGTTCACAACAAGATTGTTTGCCTGAATCTTGCCCATATTTGTGAGATTTTTTACAGTAAATGTAGCAGGACAAATAATCTTGCTGTCTTTCTTGTTTTCTACGGTTGTAAATTTAAAATCACCGCTGACATAGATTTCTCCGCCTGTTGAACGGGAAGCACTGTATTCATTGACGATTTTGTTGCCCTCTGCACTGCCGATAACCTGAATTGTCTTGTGGTTATTGATTGTTCCCGTGCAAACGAGCTTTCCGTTAAAGCCCGGATTTGTTGAAACTTTTGCCACACCAATCAAAGTATCGCTGAAATTGTCGAATGTGCCTGAAACTTCAAGAGTATTTGTAACAAGGAATTCGCCGTAGTTTTTGATGTCCTTGGCAGTACAGTTGCTGACAACCAAAAGCTTTTTGCCCTCTTTGATTTCAATCTCGTCGGCTGACTCGATTTTGTTGATAGAAGCGTTTGCATCTATAACAAGTTTTGTTGCTTTGATGCTGTCAATATAAACCGAAGTTCCGTCCTTGATTGTGAGGGTGTTAACTGTGATACTGCTGTCCTTTGGAATGCAGAAGCCGCCGCCCTGTTCGATTGTAAGGTCGTTGATATTAAGACCTGGTGCAGAAAGGAAGCTTCCGTTATAAAGTGTATAGTTGCCGTTGCTCTTTTGGAAGCCTGAAATTGTACCTGTTGCGCCAAGCGCAAAGACTTTGTTTTCAGGGCTTGTTTTGAATACAAGACCTCCGCAGTTAGAGATTGATTGTCCTGAAGTATTGTTGCCAAGGATAAGTTTTACACCCGGATTGAAAGTGAGCGTCTTGCTGTCCTGAAGATAGATTTCTTCTGATGCAAAAATGTGAGCATTTTCTGCAAACTCGGTTGTTCTGACATCCATCTTTTGACAGATAACATTGCCGAACAGCGAAGTATATTCTGTCTTGACCTTGTTACTCTTAATCATATCGGTAACAATGAGGGAACCCTTTTCGCAATTATATCTTGTTGCGTTTATTCTATGCTTCTTGTCACCTTGAGTAACAAGCACAGAACCTGTTTTCATACTAAGGGTGTAATCACCGCTTACATCAACAACGCCGGTTTCCGCATTGTCTTTCCATTCATCAGGTCTGTTTGCAACAACAATAGCATTTTTGCCGATAGTGATGTCGCCACTGCTTTTTGCGGAAAGGTCTCTTCCGAGATAGGTTTGAGAACCGTCGCCGAAATTCATATTTCCACTGCCGCCGTCATAGAAAATGGCTCTTTGGCAGAAAATCTTGCCGTTCATAACAATGTCTGAGCCGGAAACCTTTTTGATGTCGCCGATTGCATAGATTTGGCTACCCTTTTCAGCCGTCATTGTGTTCATAGAAACAGAGTAATTTTCTTTTGTGTTTGCTTGCTTTGAAACAACAACAGAATTTTCTCCGACAGTGAATTTTCCGCCAACTCGGATTTCAAATCCACAAATAAGCTTTGAGTTTTTACCGATAATGAGATCGTGACCGTCGACAAACACATGACCGTCAACAATTACGGTTGTGTTGTCGCCGATAGTCAAATCGCCATTATCCACTTCAAGGTTTCCGCCTATATGCATATAGGTAGGCTTTTCGCTGTCTGAATTATCGCCGATTACGGAATTGGCTGAACCATTTGAAATTTTAACATTATTTTTTACATAAACCGAATGTCCTGATTTAACTCTGATACCAAAGTAAGAATATGCAGGCCAAGTGCCTTTCCAAGGTTTTTCGATTTCAGAATACTTTGTTTTGTCACTAAGTTCATATTGCCACTTGTCATCATTGTATCCTTCAACCTTATATACTTTTCCGCCGTCAGTCCAGCCTGCTGTGGACTTAAGAACACGAAGTTCGGTATATTTATCGTTTACAATTTCGCCGATATCATCAGCAGTCATTTTGAAGTCCTTGCGAGTATCTACAACAATGCTGTCAACTGTTTTTTTGACAACTCCGTCCTTGCCAGGAAGCAAATCTTCGTATGTATAAGTTTTATCAACATTAACAAGTTTGTTATTTTCAAAATCAGGCTTTAGGTAATTCTTTGAAATGTTCGATGTACTTTCGGTTTCAACACTTACGCTGGTTTTGATGTCATATCCAAGGTCAGCAAGGGTTGCGTCAACCAAAGTTCTGTATCTTGACGGAACTCTGTCAACCCTCAAATCCTCAGGGATAGTGAGTTCTGCCTCGTCGATAGCTTCGGTTTCAGCCTCAATTTTCTTAATTTGCTTGTCAAAATAAGTTTTCTTTGTGCCCGATGACATAAGGAACACATCTTCCTTTTCAGGGGCAGAATCTTCAAACTTACTGTCATTTGAAAGAGTAAGTCTGTTTTCGATATAATGCTTTTTCTTAGCTACCGCATCACTGCCATAGTGCTTGTCGTAGTCGGAAATAGTGGAATTATTATAATCGTCATCAACAAGGACATCTTCTTTTTCAAAGTTCTTTACCGCATCCTTGCCGTATTTGCTTGAATTCTTCTTTGCATACGAATCAATAACATTTTTGGCAGAATTGAGTTTTCCGTTTTTGTCAAAAACTTTTGTGCCGTTATATGTGGTGTGACGATTGTCATTACTGCCGTACTTTTCAAGCGTGTATGTTTTGTAATCCATACTGTTTCCTGACGGATCGGTAGAAGTAAGTTTAAACTTCAAAAGCGGTGAAGTTGCTTGATTTGTAAGCACATCCGATGATGCAAAAGAATTGTCAATATAAGTGTCGGCTTTGCCTGCTTCAACTTTTGATGGGTCGTTTGTTGCGTCTGCCGCACTGTTTGAAAATGTGCCGTCTTTGTTTTCAACAGTTCCAAGAGTGTTCTTGAGATTTATGGTTTTCTCAAGTTGGTTTTGTGCTTTCTTTACGGCTTCTTTTACAGATACAGAATCCGAAATCTCGGTGCCGTTTTCATTGTTAGAATCGTCATACTTAGATATAGTTGCGTTTCTTACAGAACGGTTTACAACTCTTACAAAATAAGGGCGCATATTCGGAATAGCCATAGGGCTTGCATTTTGCTTGAATGTTTTGGCAATTGCAAAGCGATAGCCTGCTTCCGCCTGCTCGGTAACTTTGCCGAGTTTGTTCATCTGAACAACATTTCTGTTAGTGTTTTCGGCATCAATAATTTGCAATTCCGCAGTTTGGTCACTATCCGACTTAGTGAATGTGATTGTACTGTTTTCCTTGTCTATCTTTGTGCCGTCATACAAAAGCAAGCTTTCGTTGGTAGCTGTTGGGTCATAACCTACCGAAAGGAAGCCTTGGTAAAGCTCGCTCATATTTGTTGTGTTGTTTCGAATGTCCTCCATTATTTTGTTTGCCATAGCATTTGTTGTGGCATAAATAATAGACTTTTGTCCAACAAGCTGATATTTATTTTTGGAAACATATTTAAGATTATCCGCCTGTGCAAGAACAGCATTTTTTTGCGCCTCAGGAAGATTTATGCACTCCTTTAAATAAACCTCGCCTGCTTCAAGGAAGGCTCTTCTCAAAGTCTCCTGACTTGTGATTTTATTAAAATCCATTTGGTCAATGATATAAAGAACTGCCTGTGTTTGTTCGATATACTGATAGTTTCTGACATAAACACGGGTGTTAAGGTCTTTTTCAGAGCCAATAACTGTTCCGACAAGAGAACCGTTTGCTATTTTGCCTGCCGAGAAATCAATCTTATTAACAGCGGAAAAATGAACTCGATTGTAGTCATCCTCGGTCTGGGTATCACCTGTACACTTTCTGAAATCTTTTTTACAAATATCACAATAGGTATTTACCGCGCCCTCGGCGCACAACGATTGACAAATACACTTTGGGCTTTTGCCATTGTAATCCGCATCTTTGCCTCGGCTTGCCTGAATTGTATTTACACCGATGCTGATGTCGGCATTTGAGTGAACATCGGAATTGATAATAGCGTGAGAAAGGCTTGCGTTTACAAGTTCGTTGTAGTTTGGCTGACCGCCAACCCAGCCAACGATTTTTTGGAAAAATTTCTCATTAACCTTATTAATAAAGTTAACGAAAATGTTTGTTATTGCCTGAGTATTGTTAGTTCTTCCGTTGATTCTGAGCGCCATTTCTCTGTAATCATCACTTGTTTTGGAAGAATTTGCGATAATGGAATACTTAAAAGCCTCAGGCATAGCATACGGTTGCATTTCGGTCTTGGCATAACCCACTCCCGTAGGGGCAATGTTAAGTCCTGAAATAGAGCTAAAAAAGCCTTTAAGCTTTACTTTGATGGAAATTTTTATGCAGGCATAATCCATATAAGAACCCTCAAGTTCCCTATCGTCATCCTGATTTTCTTCCCAAATACCGCCTTTTCTTTCAACGGTAACAGTTGCACCCGGGTCGTCGTTGCTTCCGTATTTAATTACGGTTTTTGATGCAGTAGATTCGCCCTCGTCCACAACACCCTCGCCGTACTCGGTAATGTCAAAGCGATTCTTGCTCATATAAGTTTCAACATTTTTCTGTATATCGGAATCATCGCCGATATTTTCAATCTCGTGCATAACAGAATATGTTGTAGCATCTACCGCATTTTGCAATTTTGCCCATTGATAATAAGTCATACCAACATCTATAATCAATGCGAGAACAGACAAAAGTGCAAGACTGGCGAATATAGAAATAAGCGCTATATCGCCGTTTTCGTTGCGTCTAAACAATTTTTTCAAAGCAATCACTCCTCTTGCTTACAGGCTGTTACTTGTTTAGGCAGAAACTATTGAACATCCTCTGCCTTTGAATGTGCAAGCGACAACTCGGTTTGAAGTCTGAAAATCAAATCCTCGCACTTGTCGATTGCTTCCTCGTATATTTTTGAAATTTGAATAAAGCGTTCGTCGGTTACATTTGTGTAGTTTTCCTCGGCGCTTGTTCTCAAATTGTTGATTTCCGAACGATTTTTGTCAACCTTTTTTGTAAGATGTGCAACATCTCTCTTGAGGTCCTCGTTTTCCTTGGTGAGCTTTCTGTTTTCATCACCCAGAAGTCTGTGTTTGCTAAACAAAGCGTCATATTTTTCCTGCAATTCTTTTAGTTGAGAATCGTCAACAACTTTAACCGCCTTAGGAGCTTCGTTGATTTTTTTCATCAATCTTTCTTTTTCTTCAGTTGCAAATTCATTTTTTGCGGTAAGGCTCTTAACCTGCTCCTTGAGTTCATTAACCTCGTATTCAAGCATAGAATTTGTGTTTCTGAGGTCCTTGACCTGATTGTCAAAATTCTCCGAAGCATTCTTTTGCACATTGATAAGGTTTGAGATATATTCGTCAACCTGTGCGGTGTCATAGCCTCTGAGGGACTTGTCAAATTCCACCTTGTTTGTACCTAAAATTTGGCTTCTGTCTACGATTTCTTTGTTACTCATTGTTCAATTCTCCACTCCGAAATAATTTATTTGAATATCAGAACATCCCCGACATTTATGCCGAGTTGTTCAGCAGTTCCCGCATTCAGTTCAAGGATTTTTTTTGCGTTTTTAACCTTTTTTCTGACCTTATGCGGAGGAACGGCAGGGTCGATAAACAGCACCCTATTGTCCTTGTCAAGTGCGACGGTATCTATGGAAAACCGCATACCGAAAGTGTGAATTTCGTCACACGGTGTAAGAAGCAAGCCGTGATTTTCTGCCATATTCTTGCGGTACATCAAGCCCATAAATCTGCGCACAAAATGATTTGCGTTTTCAACTTCTTCTACAAGGAGCTTGTCACCCTTGTATGCTTTTAACATTTTCATAATTAGAATAATCCGCCTTTAAACTGATCCATTACCTGAATAATAACCGGACCCATAATAATACAAATGATAGCCGGCAAAATCAAAAGAACGGTAGGGATAGTCATCTTTGTCGGAACTTTTGCAGCTTCTTCTCTGATTTTTTCTCTCTTTGCAACACGGAGCTGTTCAGACTGTGCGGCAAGTACATTTGTAATCGGAATACCGAGAGTATTTGCCTGAATAACGGCTGAAACAAAGGTTTTCAGCTCATCAACATCTGTTGAATCCGAAAGTGCTTTAAGTGCGTCGTTTCTGCTTTTACCAAGTTGAATTTGCTTGAATACGGTTACAAGTTCATCAATAAGCGGACCTTCCATACGCTCGGACACCTTGAGAAGCGAGGCGTCAAAGCTAAGACCTGCCTCCATACAAACGCTGAGGAGGTCAAGTGTGTCGGGAAGCTGTGCTCTGATTGCGTCCTGATGGCTTTTGATTTTTTGCTTCAAAATAAAGGTTGGTGCAAGCACCGAAAGCATTGAGCCGACAACAATTACAAGCCAAAAATAGCTTGTTACATCCATCAACAACACGCCGATACCCGTAAAAACGATTGTGCCGACGATTGCAACGGCAGTTTTGAGATAAGTAAAACTGCCTGTCGACATATGAAGTCCTGCCTTGCGAAGCTGAAGAGCAAGCTTTTGAGTTTCCTGTCTTTTACGAGCGGATTTTGTCTGCTTATTGCCCTGGTCGTCAAGGTTTGAAAGTTTTTTAACAAGCGGCTTGATGTTACGGTCGTAGAATGAGGTTTCTATGTTTTTGTATTCTGCGGTAACAGCCTCTTTGTCGATAGACTTCATTCTTTTGAGGTTGTTGTCCTCTTCTTTACCCTTTTTGCCGAATATTGCTATGCACAAAACCAAAATAAGCAAAGCATATGTAATTACCAATAAAGCTACCATAATGTTTCTCCTACATCTTTATGCTTACAATCTTCTTTACGGCGATGAAGCAAAGAACTTCAAGACCTATCGCAATACCCAAGAATATGTGTCCTGTGCTTGTTGTGAAAAGCGGCATAATGAATTCTTTGTTTACAAAATAGAACAACACGCAAAGTGCAATCGGCATTGAACCTACCATAACGGCGGTTGACCTGCCCGAAGCGGTTGACGCTTTAAGTTCTTGCTTGAGTTTCATTTTTTCCTTGATAGAGTTTGCAATACCCTCCAAAATTGACGAAAGGTTACCGCCTGTTTGTCTTTGGATAAGCACCGATGAAACCATAAGCGGCAAATAGTCGCTGTTGATTCTCTTATTGAGTCGTTCAAGCGCTTCTTCCATAGGCATACCCATTGTCATTTCTTCAAGAACAATAGCAAATTCCGAAGCAATAGGGTCGGGCATATCTCTTGAAATAGCTTCCATTGCCTGAGTGAAGCTCAAACCTGCACGAAGCGAACTGCAAGAAATCATCAAAGCGTCCGAAAGCTGAACATCAAACTTTTTAACTCTTTGTTTTTGCTTGATTTTTATAAGTACGAACGGGATAAACGCACCTACAACGGTTGCGCCGAGTGCAACAGGTGCAAGGCTCTCCGAAATAAGAAGAATAAACAAAGCCGGCAAAACCGAAATGATTATCCAAATCAGCAAGAATTCTTCGGGACGCATCTTGATGTCCGCACTTTGAAGCTGACCGTAAAGGGCAGAACCGATTTTTACAAAAAAGCTGTTTTGACCATCTTTTTTCTTGCGTCTTTTTTTCTTGCTTTTAACAAGAGCAACCTCTGTGTAGCCCTCCTGCTTTTTCAATTCTTCCATTCTTTTGTCTGCGGCAATCTTTGAAGAGCCTAAGGTATAAGACAAAATGTAGGCAATAACAAAAGCCAAAAGAGCAAATGCTGCGGTAATTAAGATTATACTAATCGTTGAACCAGTCATTGTTAACCACTACTCCGTTTTCTCTTATTTTTTCAACACATTTAGGGATGATGCCTGTCGGCTTAAATGTACCCTTGAACTTACCGTTTGAGTCATATTCACCCTCTGTTTCGTAGGTGAATATATCCTGCATTCTGACAACATCTCCCTCCATACCGACAAGTTCGGAAATAGAGGTTACTTTTCTTGAACCGTCACGCAAACGAGCCTGCTGAACAATGAGGTTGATAGCTGACGAAACCTGGTCTCTGATAGCCTTTGACGGCAATTCGGAACCCGACATCATAACCATTGTTTCTATACGGGAAATCGAGTCCCTCGGTGAGTTGGCGTGAATGGTGGTGAGTGAGCCGTCGTGACCCGTGTTCATTGCCTGAAGCATATCCAATGTTTCTTCGCTACGAACCTCACCTACGATGATACGGTCGGGTCTCATACGAAGTGAGTTTACAACGAGGTCTCGGATACTGATTCTACCCTTGCCCTCCATATTTGCCGGACGGGCTTCGAGAGTCAGAACATGCTCCTGATGAAGTTGAACTTCGGCTGAGTCCTCGATTGTGATAATTCTTTCATCCGACGGAATGTATGACGAAAGTACATTAAGAAGTGTTGTTTTACCCGAACCTGTACCACCCGATACAATTATATTAAGTTTGCCTTTTACCGCTGCTTCCAAAAATTCGAGCATTTTCGGCGAAACCGAACCCCATTTTACAAGGTTTTCGGCTGTGATAGGTGTTTTGCCGAACTTACGAATTGTAAGAATCGGACCTACGAGCGAAAGAGGCGGAATAATTACATTTACACGAGAACCGTCAAGCAAACGGGCGTCACACATCGGGCTTGATTCGTCAACATGTCTGCCTACTTTTGATACGATTCGGTCGATAATTTGCATAAGATGTGCGTCATCTTTGAACTGAATGTCAGTAAGGACAAGCTTACCGTGTGATTCAACATAAACATGGTCGTGACCGTTTACCATAATTTCCGAATATTGGTCGCTGTCGATAAGCGGTTGAATCGGACCGTAGCCCATAATATCGTCAAACAATTCTTTTTTGACAACCTCTCTGTCAACTCTTGCAATATTAAAATCCGGTCGTTCAACATATTCGTCAATGAGTTTTCTCATTCCCTCATCAGAAATGTCGGCATTGTCCGCACCGAGCTGTTGCTCGATAATCAATGCGTGAATTCTGATTTTAACCTCTGCGTATCTGTCCTCAAGAACAGGTTTGATTTTTTCTGCGCTGTCAAGAGGATTGCTTGTTTGCGGTGAGGAAATGCCCTCGGAAATGTCGGGTGTTGAACCGTATCTGTTAAGTAGTCCCATTTATGTATCTTCTTTCATTTGTAATTATAGATTATTTTGAGAAAAGTCCTTTTTTCTTGCCCTTGGCAGATTTTGCAAGACCCTCCTTGCCCTCACGCTCCATAATTACCTTGTCGGCAAAAGCATTAAGTTCTTTTGCGAACGGTGATCTCGGTTTGTATGAAACGGCAGGCTGACCGCTATTGAGCGAGTCGTTGATTGTTTTGAGGTCGCTGGAGAAAATAGCGTAAGCCTCCATATTCAAAATATTTTCGTAGTCGCTGATTTTTACATTGTTTTTCTTGGTGTTCTTGTTGATAACAAGCTTTACTTTGTCTGCCTGATTGATTTGGTACAAAACATTTTGGCAAAGCTTTGCACGCTTAAGGGACAAAATATTAACATCGTTTACCATAAAAATGGTGTCGCTTGATTCAAGCGCTGTGATGACAGGGTCGGTGAGAATGCAACCGCAGTCAAGGATGATGTATTCATAATTATTTCTTGCAACATCAATGATAGCCTTGACATGACCTGCCTGAACGTACTCGGCAAGTTCGGGTGATGACGGAGAAGCAAGCACCGAAAGACCCGAAGCGTGAGTTACGGAACAATTTGTGATATTGTCAATTGATATGCCGAGCGAATCTCTTACAACATCAACGATGGTTTCTGTCGGGTTGAGGTCAAGCGCCATATCCGAGTCGCCAAACTGGAGGTCAAGGTCAACAAGGAGAGTTTTTTTGCCACGGCTTGCAAGATTGACTGCAAGGTTGGTGGAAATTGTTGTTTTTCCGACACCGCCTTTTCCGCTGAAAAACGCATAAACATGCGACCTTGTTTTTCGCTCAACATTGATTTTTTTGCTGAGCTTTCTTTCGCTGTTGATTACGCCTTCAAGATTTTTTGTAAGGTCCTCAGGCTTGATGTCGAGGCTCATAACCTGACGGACACCGTAGCGAGCAGCCGTGTTTACAAGGTCAACCGTTACATCATCGGTCATTACAACAGGTGAGCAACCGTTTGAGGCAAGTTCCATATCCTCGATAAATGCAAAAAATTCTTCGTCAATATCAGCACTTTCCGCTGCAAAAATTACAACATCCGGTGAATAACCCAAAATTCTTGTTTTGGCTTCGGTGTTGAATTCGCTGTAGCCTATGATTTCAAGTTTTTCCGGGTCAATTTTGTTTTTGATATTTACCTTGATGTCGGTTTGCTCGGCGCAAACGACAACGCTTATTATGTCAGACATAAAAGTTTCTCCTTTTGTTTTGTGTTTTCCAAAAAATATTATTTAGCATTCGCAGGTGCTGTTGTCGGAGCATTGTTTCTATGCTTCAAAACAAGCTTGAACGAATTTTCATTTTCGATTTTATAAAGTGCAAGTGCCTGCTTTTCCGTTACCTGAACGGTGAGTGTGCTGTACTCGGTAAGGGTTGTGCCCGAAGCGGAAGCATTCTTGCTGGCAGTAGCTGTTGAAACTCTCATAATAGGAAGATTTTTGTAAGCAACCTTTGATTTTTTGGTTTCTGCATCATAGACCAAAACATCAACCTTGTCGCCCTCGTTGATGTAGCCGTCAACACTTGTTACGCTTCCTGCACTGAAAGAATAAGCAACCTTGCCCTTTGGAAGTTTGAGCGAAAGAGCAACATCCGCACCGTTGAGATCCTCAACTCTTTTGACATTGATCGGTTCGCCTGCATAAAGCGGGTCAACAGTTACCTTGCCGACAAGCTGGCTTTGATCTGTTGCAACATTTTCTGCATTAACATCGGAAGCAACAACTGTTTTCTTTGTGAAAATGCCTGCGTCCTCAGCAAACATTTCCTCGGTGATGCTTGAGTTTTGAGCCAAATCGTTTACAGGAACGATAATCTCAACCGTATCGGCATCCTTGATTGTTGTCTTTTTGTCGATTTCACTTGCAAAGAAATATGTAGCGAAGCCTGCGATTAATGCAAAAATAACTGCGATTAAATAAACTTTTTTCATTTTGTTCTCCTTTTATGAAAGCTTTGTGTTGACAAAACTTTTATTTATTATCTAAGAGAGCAAATATATGCTCTCTAATAAATTATTATATATAAATATTAAGTCGGCAAATCAGTCGCCGTCGTTTTCATCTGCACGGAAAGTGAGATTTTCCTCAACCTTATAAACAGATTTGCAAGCAAGGTTACGAGTCATTCTGCTTTCTCCCGGCTTTGCATCCCAATTTACAAGTGGAGTAATGGCGTGATGAACACCTCTTACAATTACCGTCACATCACCGTTTGAACGGCTTGCCGGGGTGTAGGGTTCAAGCCCTGTTGCCGTATAATCTTGGTCTTCTGAATAAGACACGGTGACCGTAACTTTGTCAAACTCCTTTGGAACAGTTCTTTGCACCTGCAACAAAACTCGTCTTTCTTGGTCGGAAATACCCAAATTTTGCATCTTCTGAACCCGCTCGGAAGAAGTGAGATTTCCGTCAAGAACAGACTTATAAGTGTCAAGGGTATAAGTTCTTTGGTATTTTCCGCTTCCCGGATCGCCGTCTACTTTACCTTCCACATAAGGCGTGCCGTCATTTTTCAAAGCAACCTGAGTGTACTCAACACAGGCAATACGAGCGGCATTTCTTGCGGAATTTTCAACAGAAATCTGATGATAAAAAAGCCATCCGAAATCAAAGGTCATAGCCAATATAAGCATAAATATGGGAAAGACCAACACAAATTCAAGCATTGACTGTCCGTCCTCTGCCTTTCCCTTTCGCAAAAGGCGATTATAAATTTTTTTCAAGAGAATTCACCTCTTAATACTTATTTACAATAATTTAACATTATGTCCAATTATGAATAGTGGGGCAGGAAATCCTGCCCCAAAATCATTTTGAGTTTTTACGAAAAACAGACCGTTAATCTGCAATATTATCAAGCTGATTAATTTGACCTTCAGCCTTATTCTTGATCTTGCCAGTCTTCTTATTGATGAGAATAAGAACTGCTACGAGAACCAATGCAATAAGTGCGATAATAAGAACATACTCAAGCATGCCCTGACCGTTTTCGTCTTTGATAAACTTCATCATAATAATTTACTCCTTTATATTAATTTATTTATGATTTAGAATAGCATAACTTCAATTTGCCCAATTGTTTTTTCGATAATCGGGAAGCAAACAGAAATTACTGAACTTAAAGAGATTAGCGGGCCGAGGGGAATCAAAGTTTTGAGTCCGCCCTTTTTGGTTGCCTTGAGATAAATTAGGCAAACAATGGCGAGCAATCCCACAAGTATCATTGATTGGAGAAATGCGGTGAAATAAATACACAAGCCGAGGACGGCACAGTATTTTGTGTCACCGGCTCCAACCGGTACTTTGAGCAGAGTGGTGAATGCACAAGAAGCAAATCCTATGAAAAAACCGAACCCTGCGGTCAGCAGTATAGATACATCCTTTTGAGTGATGCAATAGTATGTAAGGTACACTGCTTGAATTATTATCATAAGCAGAAGCAGAGGATTTGGAATTTTCCTAACCAACGAATCCACAACTGCTATTGATGCGATTGGAATGAGGAGCAACTCGTTTCTTACTGCGAGCGCCGTGTCCGTTGAGGTCAGCATAATTGCCACGGAAGCAACTATTCCGACGAGTATCGACATCACCTTGAAAAGCGGTGTGTCAATCGGTGCGGCTTTGACGGGGTCATCCGTTCGTTTGAGCGTCAGCTTTTTTGAAAGGAAAATTGTGACAACTCCGAGAATTAAGCCCCAGCCTGCTCCGATTAATAACTTAATCAAAATTGAATCTGTAAACATTTAATCTCCTGTGGAACATCTGCTGTTCCTTAATACAAGATTACTACTTTTTACACAAAAATTCAATAAAAAATTCACAATCTCGTAATTTTTGTAAGGTTCTCCTATTTGAAAAAACAGTTTTGTGCAAATTGCACAAATAAAAGAAAGTTTGGTTAATTTTTAGTTAATATTTCACGGTGTATTTTTTGATTTCAAACTCGGAATTATTGTACATTGCAAGTTTCCTGTCAAAATCCTCCTGCGCTTTTTGGCTCTTTTTTTCGTTGCAATACTTCAATTTACGGTCGTCAAGGTCTGCCTCATAGAACATAAATTTGCCACCCTTGGATTCCGCTTTTGCAAACTGATGTATGAGTTTTTCGCCTTTTTTCACATCTGTGAACTCAATTTCGGTTGAATCAAAATACAAAGCAAACTCTGCGTCTGCTCCTGTTACGCCTGCTCCGCTTTTGAAATTCTTTTCCATCACATAATTATATGCTTCAAGCGGAGTGGAGTTGCTTGATTTTTGTGCAAAAGTAACAGAATAGTCTTTTTTTGTTGATATATCCTGCGCCACCATTCGTGCACATTTATCTACTACAGGAGAAATGCCTGCTTCGGCGAGAGCCTGCATCCAACCGAGCCAGCCATAAAGGGCGGTATATCGTTCAACGCTGATGACTGCACCGTCATCGGTCAAATTATTTGCGATAGCTGTTGCAAGAGAAGAAAAAGCCTGCTGATAAGCGTTTTCTCTTTCGCTTCTTTCGCCGATAACGCTCACACCGCTTGTCTGTTTTTGTGCAATGTCAAGAAGCCCTCTGAACGAAGTGGCAACACTTGCCTTTTCGTCAAGCACAAAATCGTATATATCCGCTGTGACAAATTCCGCATTTGAAAGACCGAGTCTTTCGGCAAGCACCTTGGCATTGTTGACGGCAAGTTCGTTTTTGTCCACGCCGACAACACGACACTCCGGATACTGCTGTGCGATGAAGCAAGTGACAAGACCGCAATCGCAGCCGACATCAAGCACCGTGCCGTGAAAATACTCCGCACTGTCAATAATCATATTGCCAAGATGCCTGAAAAGTCCGCTGTCAAATGCGGCAGAAACGCAAAGCGAACCGTCAAGCGACTTGTTTTTCAATCGATAAAAATATTCGTTATCCGAATTTTGACCCTGCGCTCTTGAATTGAGAGTTTCGGCAAGCTCCTTGACATAGCCCTTGTCGGTTTTCATCATAAGATTTGCCAAAAAGTCGTTTGTGTTTTTGTAATACTTCAGGTCAAGCGCCTGCATATAATTGTCTACCTGCTCATAAGTTTGCATAACATAACCTCTTATTATAAATATGTATATATATTACCAATAATAATACAACCGTGTCAAGTTTTAGACCGTTTTTAATTATGACAAAATTCACGCAAAAAATTTGTACAAATGCTTGTTTTAGTATAATGTATATGATAATATATTAATTATAACAGAACATAAATTTTCAGGCGGTAATTGAAAAGAGGTTAAATATGGCATCAAATCTTGAAAATCTGCTCGGCAAAAGCCAAAACAAAGGCGAAAGTCTGCAATCGGCAATTCATAACAAAAACAATTTGATTTCGTTTTCTTTTGACGGCAAAAAATATTATGTGGCTATCAGGGATTCCGTGCTTGTTTTTGACGAAAATATGGCACTTCTCTACAACTTTGAGATGAACGAACTTGCCACATCCGACAACGAATTTATCCAAAAGGTAAATGCAACAGTCAACGAAAATTCAAACGACCTTGTTCACCTTTATATCAACAAGTTGACGGAAGTTGAGCACATCACATTTTCAAGTTTGTTCGACGCAACCTATATTTTTTGGAAGCTGAAGCGAATTATGGGCAGAGATTCCGAGGGTATAACCTCGCTTATCATAGAAAAAGACTCAAAGGTTGTCCACACGGTAACCAACGAAAAACTTGCTTTTAAAGAAAGTATGGACGATACTTTTGACGGAGATGTTGAGGACAGAACCGCAAGAAACGAAGAAAAAACCGAGTACATCGCCACGCTTTCCAAAGTTGAAGATTTGGTGGATACGGTAATCGGCAAAAATGTAAGCAATCTCGGCATACACAAAGACGATGAAAAAATCAAAAAAGCAATAGAGCTTCTTTCAACCCTCGTTTAAGAAAGCACGGAAGAAGAATAATAAAGGGGGCGAACTGCGTTCGCCCCCTTACAGCTTGTCAAAAAAGTGTTTTTGGCACGCTTAGGCTGTTGAGAAAGCCTCTGAATTTCGTTTTCTTGCGAACTTTGCTGTACGATGGTACCGCTTGTTCGCAAAAAACGAAAAACGCCAAAAATGCCGTAGGTTTAATACCTACGGCATTTTTAAAACCCCACCGTCAACACTTCGTGTTGCCACCTCCCCTTGCGTCAATGGGAGGCATAATTCGGTTGGATTATATTTGGCGTGTTTCAGAAGCTTTATCGACAGTCTAAGCTCCCCTAAATTAGGGGAGCCGGAATTTGGTTTACTTATAAAGAGCACCGTATGTTTTGCAAGCTTCGTAATCAGCTGACTGAACATCATCTGTGCCGAATGCTGCCCAACACTGTGGACGGAAAATTCTATCGTCCGAAACATTGTGCATATTTACAGGAATGCGGAGCATTGAAGCAAGAGTGATAAGCTTGTCGCCGACATGACCGTAAATTGTTACGCCGTGGTTAGCGCCCCAATTTGCCATAACGCTGTAAACATCCTTGAATGCGCCCTTGCCTGTGAGGGTCGGAGCAAACCAAGTTGTCGGCCAAGTCTTGTCTGTACGCTGATCGATAGTGTTGTGGATTTGGTCAGGGAGGTCAACCGTGTAGCCCTCTGCAAGCTGAATAACAGGACCGAGTCCGTCAACAATGTTGATACGGAGCATTGTTACAGGCATTTCTGCCTTGCAACGGAAGTGAGATGAAAATCCGCCGCCACGGAAATACTCATAGTTTGCTCTGCACCAATCTGTTGCATCAATGCAAGCCTTGATGTCGTCCTCTGTCATCTTCCAAAACGGTTTCATACAGCCTTCGCCGTTTTCGTTCTTTGAAGCACCGCAACCGTCAAGTGCAGTTGCACCTGAATTAATGAGGTGAATAAAGCCGTCTTTTGCAACACCGTCAGGACGCATACCTGTTACACGCTCGCAAGCATCGGGACTCCAATAAGTACGAACATCGTGGAAGCAAGGAGCTGTGTCCGAAACAAGAGTGCCGAGAATCATTGAAGCACCGTTGAGTGTGTCGTTTTCTGTTGCGAAAGGAGTCGGCATTTTCTTGCCGTTCCAGTCGAATGTTGAAGCCATAATAGCCTCGGTGAAGTCTGCGTTAGGAAGCCAGTCTGTCCAGTTTCTCTGTCCTTGGAAACCGCCTGCAACAGCGTTTTTGCCGAGTGCTTCCTCGTGCCAGCCCATTTCGTCAAGTTTCTTGTTGCCGAAAAGAATGTCACGAACGATAAGTGTCATCTTTGTGATGAACTCCCAATCCTTGTCAGGAGAAACAACCTTTGACTTCTTGATGATTTCAGGGAAGTCCTTGCCTGCGTTTACATCAAAACCTTCCTTGCAGTTAGCCTTTACCCAAGCGATAGCCTTGTCGTATTCATCGTGGTCGTAGATTTCGAGAGTTATTCTGCGCACGATTTCTGTCATATCAACCCACTCAGGACGGATGCCGAGATACTTCTGGAAGAAGTCAGCATCACAATATGAGCCTGCGATACCCATTGCGATACCGCCGAGATTTACATAAGATTTATTTTTCATCCAACCAACAGACACGGCACATTTTGCAAAACGCAAAATCTTTTCCGCAACATCAGCAGGGATTGACTTGTCGTCCATATCCTGAACATCGTGGCCATAGATTGAGAATGCAGGCATACCCTTTTGTGCATAAGCAGCCATAACAGCGGCAAGATAAACTGCGCCCGGTCTTTCCGTACCGTTGAAGCCCCAAATAGCCTTGATTGTTTTTGGATTGTTATCATATGTTTCCATACCGTAGCACCAGCAAGGTGTTACAGAAAGAGTTGCAACAACATTTTCTGTTGAGAACTGTTCCTCGCAAGCAGCAGCTTCTGCGCCGCCGCCGATAGTAGTGTTTGAAACAACGCACTGAACAGGTGTGCCGTCAGGATAGCAAAGATTTTCTTCAATGAGCTTTGCGGCAGAAGTTGCCATACCCATTGTTTGCTCTTCAAGGCTTTCACGCACGCCGCCCCATCTGCCGTCAATTACAGGACGGATACCGATTTTAGGATAATTCATAAAAATTTACTCCTTTACAAATTTATTTTATAGCGTTTAAAAAATTTTCGTAAGCCTCCTCAAAACTTTGAGGATTAACAGGCTTGTACTCTTTAAGATTTTCTTGTGATTTGATAATTGCTCTGCCGGCATTGACATCTTCAATATCGCCGAGTGCGATGAGCTGAAGAATGATGTTGCCGAGAGCGGTTGCCTCTGTCGGACCTGCAACAACAGGCAAGTTGAGGCTGTCGGCTGTCATTTGGCAAAGGAAGCTGTCCTTTGTGCCACCGCCGAGAAGATGAAGCACATCAAAGCGTTTTCCCGTGTTTTCTTCAATCTGTTTGATTGCAAAACGGTACTTCATTGCAAGGCTCTCGTAGATACATCTAACCAACGCACCGTCAGTTTGAGGCTCGCCCTGACCCGTTTTTTTGCAATAATCACGAATTTTTTTAGGCATATCTTTTGGAGAAGCAAAGATGTCCTCGTCAGGGTCAATAAAGAATTCAAACGGCTTTTCATTTCTTGCAAGCTGTTCCATATCATTATAGGAATAGTCCTTGCCCTCTTCTCTGAAATTGCGTCTGATTTCCTGAATCAGCCACAAACCGCTGATATTCTTTAAATAATTGATTTTGCCGTTTGCACCGAGTTCGTTTGAAAGTTCGTCCTCCATACTCTTTTGAGTGAGAATCGGCTCGTCACATTCGCAGCCGATGAGCGACCAAGTTCCGCAAGAAAGAAACGCAGGTTCTTCGCCGTCAACGCTCGGCATTGCACAAACGGCACATTGTGTGTCGTGGCCCGCAACCTTGATGACCTTTATGCCGTTGTACTCGCCTGCAACGGTTGCACTTTCAACGATAGGCGGAAGCATATTTTCGCTCTTGCCGGTGAGTGCAAAAACATCCTTTTGCCACTCGGCATTTTTCAAATCAAGCATTTGAGATGTTGAAGCGATAGTTTGCTCCGCCGTTTTTGCTCCGCAAAGTGCATAAGCAAAGAGGTCGGGCATAAACAGGAACATATCGGCGCTGTCGTTTTCCTCTGTCAAAAGCTGAAAGAGGGTATTAATCGGCATAATCTGATTGCCTGTTTTTTTGTACAAATCCGTTTGAGAAATGCTCTCAAATATTTTTTGCGGTGCATCCTTTGTTCTGCCGTCACGGTAGCAAATCGGCAAATCGGCAATTTCGCCGTCGGCGTTTACGAGCCCGTAATCAACGCCCCAAGTGTCAAAAGCAAGAGAGTCCGCATTGTCGGCAAGCTCTATCGCCTTTTTCACCTCGCCCAAAAGATACGGAAAATCCCAGCGGAGATGTCCGTCCTTTTCGGTGAGAACATTGTCAAAACGGTGAACCTCGTTGTACTCGATTTTTCCGTTTTTATATTCGGCAAGGATTGCCCTGCCCGTTGACGCACCAAAGTCGAATGCTAATACTCGGCTCATACTGTTACTACTCCTTTTTTGAGCAAAACATTTGCGTAAATTGCGGTTTCGCCTGTTGCGATGATGAGATAAGCATTCTTTGCTCTTTCATAAAAAGCAAAACGCTCTGTCATTTCAATATCGTGATGGTCAGGCTCGTATTTGTTTAAAACCTTGTCGTACTCTGCCCAAATTGCAGGAGTCGGTGTGTTGTCGCCCTTAACAACTTCCATAAGTGCAACAGGCTTTTCGGTGTATGTATCAAGCGGAATGAGTGACAAAACAGCGTCCAAAACATCGGTTGTTGAATGTCCGTCCGCACGAACAACGATTGCGTTTTTGCCAACGCTTTCGCAAGGGAAATTGCCGTCTGCAATTACAAGTTCGTCACCGTGTCCCATCTCGCAAAGAGCCTTGAGAAGTTCGGGTGAAACAATAGGATTGATACCCTTGAGCATAATCAATCCTCCTTTTTATGAAGCATCTCATCATCAGGATTGTATACCTTATAGCCCGGATGACGGCCTGTGATTTTGTAATAACTTCTGAGGTCGATAAGCTTTTGGATGTTTTCGTGGTTAATGTCGTGGCTTCCGCCGAGAATAACGGCATTGATTGTGATTTTTGCCCAAAGTTCAAGGCTTTCCATTCTGTAAAAAGCTGTGATTACATCACTGCCTACTGCAAGAGCGCCGTGGTTTTCAAGAAGCATTACATCGTGCTCCTCAAGATATGGCTCGATTGCATCGGGAACTTCTGTTGTTGACGGAGTGCCATACGGTGTGAGAGGAACTGCACCGATTGCCGCTACATCCTCAATCATATTGTACATATCCATTGCCTTGTGAGCCACCGCAAAACCTGTTGCTCCCGGTGGGTGTGCGTGGATTACGCTTGTCACATCGGGTCTTTTGTCGTAGCAACGAAGGTGCATTTTGATTTCGCTTGACGGACGAAGTCCCTCGGCTGCCTCAAGAACATTACCCTCTCTGTCGATTCTGATGAGCTTGTCAGGAGTGATGAACGACTTGCTCATACCTGTCGGTGTTGCAAGGATTGTGCCGTCCTCAAGCAATGCACTTACATTGCCGTCATTGGCAGCAACCCAACCGAGTTGCCACATCTTATGGCACACATCACAGATTTGCTCTTTGATTGTTTCGATATCCATAATTAAACTTCCTTTCGGTTTATAATACTATATTTATATTATACTGTTGATTTTTACCGATAACAAGGTGTATAATGATAAGTAGTAGGACAATATTGACATTTTAGGTGAAATTATGCGATACATAGGCTATCAGGAAAATCAGGTGCGTGGCACTTTTGGCTTTCCTATACAATTATATTATGTTGACGCCAATCATCCGCAATACGAAATGCCGTTTCATTGGCATATGGAATGTGAGCTTATTCTTGTGCTTGACGGCAAACTTCAGCTGACAATCAACGGCACGGCATACACCTTGCAAAAAGGACAGAGTGTGTTCATCCCCGGAGAATTCATCCACGGCGGAGTGCCGGAGGGTTGCATATACGAATGTGTTGTTTTTGACATTGAACGATTTTTGGCTCAATCTCCGCAATGCCTTGAAAAATACACCTCGGCGCTTGACAACGGCGATGTTGCGGAAATGATATTTGACGGCAGTTCAAAGTGCGGACAAATCGTTGACGAACTGTTTGTGAATATGGAAAAAGAGGGGTCAAACTACACCTTTGCCACAACGGGCTTGCTGTGGCAGTTTATGGGTGAATTGCTTGAGCAAAAAGCACCGCACAGCACGGATGATTTTGACACGGTTTACCGCAAAAACAAACAGATAAAACGAGTGCTGACAAAAATCAGGAACGACTATTCAAAGCCGTTGACCCTTAACGATTTGGCAAGAGAGGCTCACCTCAATTCGCAATATTTTTGCCGTGCGTTCAAGGAATTGACGGGCAAATCACCGATTGATTACCTCAACTATTACCGCATTGAATGTGCGGCGGAGCAGTTGCGACTGCCCGATTTGTCGATAACGGAAATTGCGTTGTCGTGCGGTTTCAACGATTTGAGCTACTTCAACCGAATGTTCAAACGCAAAAAAAATATGACACCGTCACAATACCGAAACAAAATTATGTAGGAGCAAATAAAATTCAAACCGTATAAATCGTAGGGGCGAACTGTGTTCGCCTAAATTAAACCATAACAAGGAGATGTTTTTATGAAAAAATCACTATGTGTACTTATGGCAACGGCAATGTTTTTCACCGTCTTTTCAGCCTGCTCAAAACCGACCGAAAACGACAAGCCGACCACCGAAGCACCAACCACCGCACAATCGGGATTCGACACCGAGGGACTTATGACCCCCGATGAGATTATGAATGACGCATCAACCGTTGATTTGGGTCATTATATGGAAGTTGAGGGGCTGAAAAAAGTTGAGGAAAAAGATGACGAATCAGCCACAGGAACAATCAGTTATTACGACAAGAACGGCGAAATTGTATACAAAAAGTATATCGGATACGGCGAGGACACATTCGATTATTACATCAAGTCGAATTCCGACAAAGACTTAACCGTTAAATATATTTTGGAAGACGGCAAAACAATCGGTGTAAATGCCGAGTGCGAGGACTACACAATCTCGTTCAACAAACTTGACGGCGGTGCAAAATACGGCGCAAACGACATATACATCACTTCGCAAAAGAAGTATGACAACGATTTTCCGAAAATTGCGGAATACCAATATGACGGCAAAAAGTTCAATCTTGTTGGCAACACATTTTACGGCAAAGACGGTTATTGCAGATACTCGTGCACCGATGGCGACAACGACAAAAAAGTTGAAGATGAGCTTATACTTTTTGAAAAAATCGACACCCCGCAGGTCAACAACGATTTGGCAGAAATGGCAAACGACCACAGGGTTTTAAGCGTTGAGTTCATTGAGGGTCAGCACACAATCAAATACACAGAGGATAAAGACGGCAAAAAATCGTGGTTTATCGACGGCGAAATATACTTTGTGTTTAACAGCAAAAAAGGTGCAGAGCAATTTGCAAGCAAATACGGCTTGACTGCAAAGAATTCGGAATATAACGACAGATACTACACCTGCACCTTCACCGCTTCAATTCCGATTGACAAGGACTACACCGACTTTTACAGCTTTTCATCGCAGGATTTCAATGACTACATCTTCGGCAGACTTCACATTTCAAACAACGGCACAGTCCTCTACATCACCGAAAACGACACAAACCTTGTGTTTTATTAAAAATATTTGACTTTTTGATTTTTTTGGTGATATAATACAAAGCATCTACACGAATGCAGACCGCAATTTGAATGTTTTGATTAAAGGAAAAAATATGTTTTCGCTTTCAGAGGCTTTGATTGTTTCCGCAATTATTACAGCAATATTTTATGGTATATTATTAGTTGTAAAATTAATAAAGCATAAACACATAAACATTATCAGAGAGATATTTATATGTATTTTTGTTTTTGTTACTGCATTTATTATGTCAATGACAGTTATTCCAAAAATTGAAATTACTCCTGAAAACTCTATATCAATTTTAAAACCGTATAGCCACGACAATCGTGTAAATTTTATTCCGTTTTCTTTTGTAAAAGAAATAAAATACTATTTAGACAACGGAATGTATTACAGCATTTTATTTAATCTTATCGGAAACATCATTCCGTTTTCTGTATTTTCGTTTTTATGTGTTCTTTTATTTAAAAAACTCGATAGTTTAAAAAACATATTAATGTTAGGCTTTGCTTTTTCGCTTATAATCGAATTGTTGCAAATTCCTTTATACAGAGGAAGCGACATTATTGATGATTTGATTTTAAATATGGTCGGCTATGCTTTGGGTTATTTATTTTATAAAATATTCTTAAGCAAACATCAATCACTCATTAAAAAAATAAGACCTTAGGAAGCTTTTGCTTTCTAAGGTCAAATGGTCGAGGTGACAAGATTCGAACTTGCGACCCCCACGTCCCGAACGTGGTGCTCTACCAAACTGAGCCACACCTCGATATTGATTTGTTACTTGTGTATTATATCACAATCGTCAGAAAATACAATAGTTTTTTCAAAATAATTAGTTCAGCTCCCGATTGAAAATGCAGTCGAGAGCTGAATTTTTGCTTTTTTATTACTTTTGTTCGTTGCTTTGAGCCTTTGCAAGTTCCTCGGCGAAGGTCATAATCTTGTAATTATTGCTGTCCGCCTCGATTTTGTCGGTGAGGATTTGCACAGTTTCAACAAGTGCCCAAATCTCTGCCGCAACCAAACCGAGTCCAAAGAAAAGTGAGCCGATGAGTGCAACGAGAAGCTGTGCTGTGCCCTTGCCGTTGTTTCCAAGATAGAAATTGTGAATTCCGAACGCACCGAGTGTTGCGCCCAAAATAACTGCAACATATTTCTTCTTCGGCTTATAGCCTTCGGGATAATCGGTCATCGGAGCAGGCGCTGACATAACAGGATTGTAATAAGGCGCTTGCTGAGTCGGGTCGTAATAATTCTGCTGTGGCGCACCGAACGGCTGTGAATACTGCTGATTGCCGTCAAATGAATTTTGATATTCGCCATAGTTCATTTCAGGCTGGGTTGGTGGCTGATAATATGTATTTTCCGGCTGTGGTTGCTCTGCTCTTTCAACAGAAGCCTCAACCTCCGGCTGAACCTCGTTTTCAGGCTGTGCCTGTGCTGTTGTTTGAGTGTCTTGTTCAACGGTTGTGCAGGTGCAAAATTCACCCTCGAGCAAATCTCTGCCGCAATTAGGACATTTCATAGTTATATCTCCTTTCAAATAACTTTATTGTCTATGTGTATATATTATGACAAATTATCGACAAAGTCAAATTTATTTAGTTAACAAATATTATATTTTTTGTAAACACGGGCAAAAACGAACCGAACTATGTAGAAACCACCGCAAAATTTATACAAATTTTATAATAATGTAATTAATAAATATTGAATTGTAAAAGATATAGTTATATAATAAATTTGATTAAACTATCAGGAGAACTGCTATGACAGAATTTATGGGTGAGGACTTTTTGCTTGACACGGATTGTGCAAAAAAGCTGTTCCACGATTTTGCGGAAAATATGCCTATTTGCGACTATCACTGTCATTTGAGTCCAAAAGAAATTTACGAAAACCGTGAACCGAGCGACATATCGGAGCTTTGGCTCTCGGGCGACCACTACAAGTGGAGAGCAATGCGAAGTGCGGGCATTGACGAAAAATATTGCACGGGTGACGCTTCGGGTGAAGAAAAGTTCATCAAATTCGGCGAAGCTTTGCAATACTGCATCGGCAATCCGCTGTATCATTGGGCACACATTGAGCTTCAACGATACTTCGGCATTGACACTCCGCTGAATGCGAAAACTGCGAAAGACATCTACAAAAGAGCAAACGAGGCAATCAAAAACGGCGATTTTCGTCCGCAGAGTCTTATTACAAACAGCAATGTAAAAGTTGTTTGCACAACGGACGACCCGATTGACAGCCTTGAATATCACAAAAAGCTGAAAAGTGTTGACGGTTTTGACTGCAAAGTTTTGCCGACATTCAGACCCGAAAAAGCGCTGAACATCCACATTGACGGCTTTGCGAATTACATCAAGGAATTGAGCAAGGCGGCAGAAATTGAAATTTCATCATACAAAGATGTGATTAACGCCCTGCTGAAAAGATGCGATTATTTCAACGAAGTCGGTTGCAAGGTTTCCGACCATTCGTTTGACTATGTGCCGTTTGACATTGCAACGGATGACGAAATTGAAAAAGTGTTCCGCAACGCTATGAACGGCGAAATCCCGACACAGGCTGACGGCGATAAATACAGAACAGCCGTACTCCTTGCACTTGGAAAGAAATATCACGAGCTTGACTGGGCAATGGAAATCCACATCGGTGCGCTGCGCAACAATTCCACAAGAATGTTCAAGACAATCGGTGCAGACACAGGATTTGACAGCGTCGGCGACTGCGAAATCGCATACACGCTTTCAAGATTTTTGGACGCACTTGATGTGAGCAACTCGCTTCCGAAAACGATATTGTTCAACCTCAACGACAAGGACAACACCGTGCTTGCAACAATGCTCGGCAACTTCCAAGGCACAGAGGCAGAGGGCAAAATTCAGTTTGGACCTGCGTGGTGGTTCCTTGACACAATGGACGGTATGACCGCACAGATGAAGTCGCTCGGCAACCTCGGTGTGCTCGGCAAATTCATCGGTATGGAAACCGATTCACGCTCGTTCACCTCATACGGCAGACACGAATATTTCAGACGAATTATGTGCCGTTTGCTCGGCAGATGGATTGAGGACGGATGGTATGCCTATAATGAGGACATACTAAAGGAAATCGTTTGCGGAATTTCCTACAACAACGCAATAAAATATTTCGGATTTTAATTATATTATCAAAAGGTGATTTATTATGAAACTTAAATTAAGACCAAAAGAAGAATGTATGTTTGACGAGGTTTCACTCGGCGAAATTATGCTCAGACTTGACCCGGGCGAAGGCAGAATAAAAACCGCACGCTCATTCAGAGCCTGGGAGGGCGGCGGAGAATACAATGTTGCCCGTGGACTTCGCAGATGCTTCGGTATGAAAACATCTGTTATCACCGCTTTTGCGGAAAACGAAATTGGCTATCTTATGGAAGATTTGATTCTTCAAGGCGGAGTTGACACATCACTCATCAAGTGGGTGCCATATGACGGAATCGGCAGAACAGTACGAAACGGAATCAACTTCACCGAAAGAGGATTTGGCATCCGTGGCGCTGTCGGCGCATCCGACAGAGGCAACACAGCCGCTTCACAGCTCAAGCCTGAGGACATTGACTGGGATTACATCTTCGGCACACTCGGTGTTCGTTGGCTTCACACAGGCGGAATTTATGCCGCACTTTCCGAAACTGCCGCTCAAACAGTAATCACAGCCGTTAAAAAAGCAAAAGAATACGGCACAATCGTTTCTTACGACCTCAACTACCGCCCGTCACTTTGGAAAGGAATCGGCGGTCAGGCAAAGGCACAGGAAGTTAACAAGGAAATTGCAAAATATGTTGATGTTATGATTGGCAACGAGGAGGACTTCACCGCTTCTCTCGGTTTTGAGGTTGAGGGCAACGACGCCGACCTCAAGGAACTCAATATGGACGGCTACTACAAAATGATTGAAACCGTCACAAAGGCTTATCCAAACTTCAAGGTTATTGCAACAACGCTCCGCACGGTAAAAACCGCAACAGTCAACGACTGGAAAGCTATTTGCTGGGCAGACGGAAAAATCTACAATTCTCTTGAATATCCGGGACTTGAAATTCTTGACCGTGTCGGTGGCGGTGACAGCTTTGCATCGGGTCTTATCTACGGCTTGATGACTTATGAGGACGCACAAAAGGCTGTTAACTACGGCGTTGTTCACGGCGCACTTGCAATGACAACTCCGGGCGACACATCAATGGCTTCGCTCAAAGAAGTTGAAGCAAAGGTGAACGGCGCAGGCGCTCGTGTTCAAAGATAATCGCAATAAATATATTAAATTATAGGAGAAAATTACTATGTCAAATAAAATTGAAACTCTTGCAAAAATTCAAGAAGTCGGAATTGTTGCAGTTGTTCGTGCAACATCCATTGAACAGGCAGAAAAAATCACAGACGCTTGCATTGCCGGCGGTGTGGCAGCCATTGAGCTTACTTTCACCGTTCCGCACGCGGACAAGCTGATTGAAGCAATGAGAGCAAAGTACAATTCGGGAGAAATCATCATCGGCGCAGGCACGGTTATGGATGCCGCAACAGCAAGAATTGCAATCCTTGCAGGCGCCGAATACATTGTTTCGCCGTACTTTGACCCTGAAACCGTAAAATGTTGCAACAGATACGGAATTCCGTCTATGCCGGGCATTTACACACCGACAGAGGCTGTGCACGCAATGGAATGCGGTGCAGATGTGCTCAAAGTGTTCCCTGGCGACATTGCAGGTCCTCGCTTCATCAAGGACATTCACGGTCCTATTCCAAACGCTGTTATGATGCCGTCGGGCGGTGTTGATGTTGACAATGTCAAGGAATGGATAAAGGCAGGCGCCGTTGCTTGCGGTGCAGGTTCATCGCTTATCGCAGGTGCAAAGACAGGCGATTACGACAAAATCACCGAAACAGGCAAGCTCTTTGTTCAGAGAATCAAAGAAGCAAGAGAAGAAATGAAGAAGTGATAAAAAAACAAAATCCATAAAAATAGCAAAAACCGTAAGTATCGAAAAGTATCGAACTTACGGTTTTATTATTTGCCATAAAATATTGTTGGAAGTTTATACTCCGCTGTATGCGTTGAAGCCCCCGTCAACAGGAATGTTCACGCCTGTGATGAATCCGCTGTACGCCTCATCGCAAAGGA
The DNA here is from genome assembly GCA_902462495.1 of uncultured Eubacterium sp. Classification (GTDB taxonomy): domain Bacteria; phylum Bacillota; class Clostridia; order Oscillospirales; family Acutalibacteraceae; genus Eubacterium_R. The sequence goes on from CABQCC010000001.1 coordinate 39,892, forward strand.
ACAGAAGTGTTCCGTCAAGTTCCTCAGGTTCGCCAAAACGATTCATAGGAGTTGCGGCAAGGATTTTGCCTGTGCGGGCAGTCGGAGTGCCGTCCTCGTTCCAAAGAAGCGTTGCGTTCTGCTTGGTTGAGAAAAATCCCGGAGCGATTGCGTTTACTCTGATTCCCATTGGTGCAAAGTGAACAGCCATCCATTCGGTGAAGTTCTTTACCGCAGCTTTGGCAGCCGAATATGCAGGAATACGGGTGAGCGGTCTAAACGCATTCATTGAAGTTATCATAACAATGCAAGCGTGCTCTTTTTCCACCATATCTCTTGCAAAAACCTGTGTAGGAATAAGAGTGCCAAGGAAGTTGAGATTGAATACAAAAGAAATTCCGTCGGCATCAAGGTCGAAAAAGGTCTTTACATTCTCGTCCTTTTGAACAAGGTCGATTTGCTCCAAAGTGTCCTTTGTGGTTGTGCCCTTTGGATTGTTGCCACCTGCGCCGTTGAGAAGAATGTCGCAAGTGCCGAGTTTTTCGTTGATGATTTTTCTTGCATTTTGCATTGATTCGCTGTCAAGAACATTGCAACCTACCGCAATAGCTTCACCGCCGTTTGCAACGATTTCGTCAGCACAAGCCTGTGCAGCCGCCTCGTTCAAATCAAGCACGGCAACCTTGCAGCCCTGCTTTGCAAGAGTTTTTGCAAACTGTCCGCAGAGGACACCGCCGCCACCTGTAACAACGGCAACCCTGCCCTTTAAATTTTCATGTGTCATTTTATTGTCCTCGTATCTGAATTGATGTTTATTTTCTTGATTTTTCAACTGCTTCCCAAAGTCCGTTGAGATAGCACGCACCGAGTGCTCTGTCGTAAAGTCCGTAGCCCGGTCTTGCAACCTCGCCCCATATCATTCTGCCGTGATCAGGGCGGATATATCCGTCAAAGCCGACCTCCTGCAAAGCCTTTACAATCTCGTACATATCGAGTGAACCTGCATTGCTCTCGTGTGCGGTTTCGTTGAACCATTGATTGTTAATCTGCACATTACGAAGATGCGCAAAATAAATTCTGTCGCCTGCCGATTTGATGATTTCCACAATATCGTTGTTTGGACTTGCACCGAGCGAGCCTGTGCAAAGGGTCAAGCCGTTGTATTTTGACGGCACCATTGCAAGCAATTTTTCAACAGCGGTTTTGTCCGTGATGATTCGTGGAAGTCCAAAAATGCTCCACGGCGGGTCATCCGGATGTATTGCCATTTTGACATCGCATTCCTCGCAAGTCGGCATAATCGCTTCAAGAAAATATTTTAGGTTTGCCCACAAATCGTCCGCAGTAACATCCTTGTATTTCTCAAAAAGCTCCTTGATTTCGCCCATTCGCTCGGTTTCCCAACCCGGCATTGCATAACCGTTTGAGTTGTCGTCAATCTCTCTGAACATATCTTCGGGCGACTTGCCCTCCACCTGCTTGCCGTCATAGCAAAGGCAGGTTGAGCCGTCAGGCAAAGGCATATAAAGGTCGGTTCTCGTCCAGTCGAAAACAGGCATAAAGTTGTAGCAAATCACCTTTACGCCGACCTTTGAAAGATTGCGAATAGACTCCTTGTAGTTTTCGATATACCTATCTCTTGACGGCAGACCGATTTTGATGTCCTCGTGCACATTTACACTTTCGATACATTCCATTGTAAGCCCCGAAGCGGTGATTTCGTCATACATCGCCTGAACTCTGTCCATAGTCCAAGCCTCACCGGCAGGCAAATCGTGGAAGGCAGGAACAACGCCGACCACATTTGGTATTTGTTTGATTTGGTCGAGAGAAACTGTGTCTTTTTCTTTACCAAACCATCGAAATGTCATTTGCATACGCTTATCCTCCGTTTGTTTATCATCTTAATTTTAGCACATCATTTATACATATTCAACTGTTAATCTTTGCTTTTTTAGAAAAAAGAGGAACCTCCTCGCCGATATTTTCAAGCACCTGTGCGTTGCATTTGACTTCTGCCGAATTAAAGTTCAAGGTGACATCTATCTGCTTTGACTCAATGTTTTCTCTGCCGAATTCGCCGACAAGTTTTTGCTCAGCAAGTTTTTCGGCAAGTTCAAGCAGAGCCTTATCCGACAAATTGACCGTGTAGAGGTTATACTCTCTTGCGTAGGTTTTGACTGTGCCGATTGGCAGAGGGCGGTCGTTGATTGTGAGATACGAATTATGTCGCACAAGTTCTGCCGTTTCTTTTGGGATTTTGCCGACATACAGCGGAATATACAAACCGAAAAACGAAATCGCCTTGTACTCCTTTTCGCCGATATATTCCCGTCTGCATTGTTCACGGCTGACGGTCAGGCTGAATTTTTCGTTGACCCTTGCAACAAAATCACCGCTTGCGTGTGCAAAAAAGTTTTCTTTTTTCTCCTCGGGAGCATAAACGCCCGACACAAGGATTGTGCCCTTTGTCACGCTGTCGCCGACAAAAGCCTGCTGCCAACCGTCCTTGACCATTGCCGACACAATCACGCCATCTTTGACCGCCGTGAGATTTGTGTACTTGTCACTTTCTATATTCGGCTTTGGCGTTGCTTCTTGGATTTCCACCCTTGCGGTTGTGCCGATTC
>CABQCC010000002.1 GCA_902462495.1 uncultured Eubacterium sp.
AGTAAGAGCCGCCACACAGCTTTTACCCGTGAGCATAACATTCATTTTTTCAATCGTTGACGGTTCGGGAAGAACTCTGCATTCCGAAAGATAAGCGTTGATTCGGGAGAATACCCACGGATTGCCGAGCGCACCTCTGCCAATCATTATTGCATCGGCATTAGTTTTTTCAAGCATAATCGCCGCCGACTGCTCATCTGTTATGTCGCCGTTTGCAATAACGGGGATGTCAAGTGCGTTTTTCACCTTTGCAATGATGTCGTAATCAACCGTTCCGCTGTACATCTGCTGTCGTGTTCTGCCGTGCACCGCAACAGCGCTTGCACCTGCTTTTTGTGCAAGAAGTGCCATTTCAACGGCGTTGATGTTGTCGTCATCCCAGCCTTTGCGGATTTTTACGGTTACGGGAATGTCCACCGCTTCAACAACCGCCTTTATGATTTCGTATGCAAACTGTGGATTTTTCATCAGGCTTGCACCTCCGCCGTTCATAGCAACTTTTGGCGCAGGACAGCCCATATTTATGTCGAGTATATTTGGGTTGTATTCAAGGCATTTGACCGCCGCATGAGCCATAATTTCAGGGTCGTCACCAAAAATCTGTGCTCCGCACGGACGCTCGTTGCCGATTGTCAACAGCTCTCCGCTTTTTTTGTCGCCCATAGTGAGTCCTTTTGACGACACCATTTCTGTCACCGTGTATGCCGCTCCGAATTGTGTGCACAGCTCCCTGAACGCCCTGTCCGCAATTCCTGCCATCGGTGCCAAAAATGCAATATTTGTAAATTCTAAATCGCCGATTTTCATAAATTTTCCAATCCGAATTAATCTCTTAATTCACACTTATTACCTTGATTAATACGCTCATAATATATCATATTAATAATGTAAAATCAAATGAAATCAAAACATTAAATGTGAATTTAAAAATATTTAGCAATTTTTTACAATTAATAATAAATCTTGCAAAAGGCATTGACATATTTGTAATAATGTGTTACTCTTTTGTTACCTATGGAGATACAAAATGTAGCAAATTGTGTATCTGAAAAAGGAACTACACCATATATTGTGCATTTGTTACGAAAAAGCAATATATTTAGAAGCCTAACAGATTACAAAACGGTAAAAATCGGTGACTTTTTATTCACATTACGTTGGTAATTTGTTATAATTCAATATGTACGATATTATGCATATTGCATAATTGCGACTACATAAATTTGATTTCTACTTTTATTTATATATATTACCTTATGAACGGAGGGAAAATCGTGGATAATTTTGTTATTAACGGCGGACACGAGTTGTTCGGAGAAGTTAATATCAGCGGTGCAAAAAATGCCGCAGTTGCTATTATCCCGGCGGCTCTTTTGGCAGAAGATACTGTCAGAATTGAAAACATCCCGCAAATCAGCGATGTTCAGCTGATTATCGAAATTCTCAGCAGAATGGGTGCTGAGATTAAGGTTGTCAACAAAAACACCTTGGATATTAACACTACAAATATTAATTATCAAAGTATACCGTATGAACTTACATCTCATTTCAGAGCAAGCTACTATTTGATTGGTGCAATGCTTGGCAGATTCAGTAAGGCAGATGTTGCGCTTCCGGGTGGCTGTGATTTTGGTGTAAGACCTATTGACCAGCATGTAAAGGGCTTCAAGATGCTCGGCGCACAGGTTGATATTATCGACGGCGTTGTGTGTGCAAAGGCAGAAAAGCTTGTCGGCACACCTATCTATATGGATGTTGTGTCTGTCGGCGCAACCATCAACATTATGCTTGCGGCGGTTAAGGCAAGAGGCCTCACCGTTATTGAAAATGCGGCAAAAGAGCCACATATCGTTGACCTTGCAAACTTCCTCAACTCAATGGGTGCGGATGTAAGGGGCGCAGGCACCGATGTCATCAAAATCCGTGGCGTAGAAAAAATGCACGGTTGCACATATTCAATCATTCCCGACCAAATCGAAGCAGGCACATATATGGTTGCCGCTGCGGCTTGTGGCGGTGATGTGCTTGTTAAGAATGTAATTCCCAAGCACCTTGAATCAATCACAGCAAAGCTTGAAGAAGCAGGCGCAGAAGTTATTGAATATGACGATGCGGTTCGTGTAACAAGATTTAAGTCACTTTCAAAATGCAATGTAAAAACTATGCCTCATCCGGGCTTTCCAACCGATATGCAACCTCAAATGGCGGTGCTTTTGTCTATTGCAAACGGCACAAGCATTTTGTCCGAGAGCGTGTGGGACAATCGTTTTCAGTATGTTCAACAGCTTCTTCGTATGGGTGCGGACATTCAGGTTGACGGCAAGGTGGCTGTTATTGTCGGCGTTCCGAGACTTGACGGCACAACAGTCAGAGCAACCGACCTCCGTGCAGGTGCGGCAATGATTATTGCAGGCTTGGTTGCAGAGGGCACAACAACTGTTGAGGACACGATTTATGTTGAGCGTGGATATGAGGATGTTGTTGAAAAGTTTTCGGCACTCGGCGCAGACATCAAGCGTGTTGCGGTTAAGGAAGAAAACGCTGTTTCTTCCGCAGGTTAAAATAATATAATCCTCGTCATTGACGGGGATTTTTTTGAAGTAATGGGGTAGCAAAATGGCAAAAGCGTGTCAGCTGTTTTCGGGCAGTAAGGGCAATTCAATATACATATCCTCGGCTTGCGGCAAGTTCCTTGTTGATGCCGGAGTGAGCGCAAAGCGACTCGATGAAAAGCTCCGTTCAATCGGTGTTGAGCCTGATGAACTTGACGGAATTTTTGTTACTCACGAGCATACCGACCACATCGGAGGCTTGCGAGTTTTTTCGGCGAAGCATAATTTGCCTGTGTTTGCTCACAAGGATGTGGCAGAAAAAATCAAGGCGAGCGGTTCAATCAAAGACGGTGTTCCGCTTTATAAAATTGATGAAAATATGGAAATCGGCGGAGCGGAAATCGTGCCGTTTGTCAATAGCCACGACAGCGTTGCATGCGTTGGCTATCGCTTCAATATGAACGGCAGGTCAATCGCTGTGTGCACCGATACGGGATATGTGACCGAGGACGCAAGGGAAAAACTCAAGGGTACGGATATGGTGTATCTTGAGTCGAACCACGAGGTCACAATGCTTGAAAACGGTTTTTATCCTTATCAGCTCAAGCAGAGAATTCTGTCGGCAAAGGGGCATCTTTCAAATTTTGCGTGTGGCGAATTTGCAAAGGAACTTGTGCAAAACGGCACAACAAGGCTTGTGTTGGCACATTTGAGCAAGGAGAACAACAATCCCGATGTCGCACGCCAAACAACACTTTGTGCGTTGAGCGAAGCGGGATTTGAACAAAACAAGGATTTTCGCCTCGGTGTTTCGGCTGAGGAATGTTTTGAAAGGCCGATAGTTTTATGATTAAGGTGACTGTTATTGCAGTCGGTCGACTGAAAGAAAAATATCTCCGTGACGCTTGCGAGGAGTATCTCAAAAGGCTCGGCACATATTCAAAGGTGAGCGTTGTTGAGGTCAATGAGGAGCGTTGCTCCGATAATCCGAGCGAGTCGGAAATAGAAAATGTCAAGCAAAAAGAGGGTCAGCGTATTATCGCAAAAATCCCGAAAGGCTCGTTCGTTGTGCCGATGTGCATTGAGGGCACGCAATTTTCAAGCGAGAATTTTGCAAAGAAAATCGAGACAACGGCGGTTGCGGGGAACAGCGATATAACTTTTATCATCGGCGGTTCGTTCGGTCTGTCGAATGAGGTCAAGTCGCTTGGCAAATTGAAACTGTCGTTTGGCAAACTCACACTTCCGCACCAGCTTATGCGTGTTGTCCTTTTGGAGCAAATCTATCGTGCATTTTCGATACTCAACAACAGCAAATATCATAAATAAAACACATATTTCTATAATATAAATTTACGCCTCGGTAAAACTACTACCGAGGTGTTTTTATGAAGAAAATCGGAAAAACATATATTTTTGAATCAGAACCGTTGATTATCGGCTCGGCGGGAGTTGCCGGCAAAAAAGAGGGCGAAGGTCCTCTCGGCGCTGATTTCGATATGGTTTTTGAGGACACAACTATGGGGCAGGACAGTTTCGAACTTGCCGAAAGTGCAATGCTTCATGATGCGATAATCAGGGCTTTGGCAAGTGCAAATGTTTCGCCCAAGGATGTTGATTTTGTTATGACGGGTGATTTGCTCGACCAATGCACAGGCTCGTGTTTTGCACTCAAAGATTTGGAAATGCCGTTCATCGGAATGTACGGTGCGTGCTCAACAATGGCACTCACTTTGTGCAATTCGGCAATGCTTGTGTCGGCAGGTGCAAACATCTGCGTTGCAGGTGCTTCGAGCCATTTTGCCTCCAGCGAAAGGCAGTTTCGTTATCCGCTTGAATATGGCGGTCAGCGAACTCCGACAGCACAATGGACGGTCACGGGTGCAGGCAGTGCGGTTGTGCAAAATCAAAGAAATATCGAACCCGAAAAGTTGCAAAATGCCGTGAAAATTTCTGCTGTTCACATCGGAACGATTACAGATTTGGGCATCAAAGACGCAAACAATATGGGTGCGGCGATGGCTCCGGCGGCAGCAAGAACGATAGCGGATTTTTTGCATGACACACAGACAAAACCTGAGGATTACGACCTGATTTTGACGGGTGATTTGGGGCTTACGGGTTCAAAATTGTTGTATGAACTTTTGCAAGAGGACAGCGAGCTCGACATCAAAGCACAGCACAAAGATTGCGGAACGATGATTTTTGATTTGGCGGAGCAGGATGTCAATTCGGGTGGCTCCGGTTGTGGCTGTTCGGCAAGCGTTGTTTGTTCGCATATTATGAAAAATATCAAAAACGGCACGCTTAAAAAAGTGCTGTTTGTCGCAACGGGAGCGCTGATGTCGCCGACTTCGGCAAAGCAGGGACAGTCAATCCCCGGAATTGCCCACGCCGTCTTGCTCGAAAAATAAGAGGTTGTCGCTTTTTGGGCAAAAAACTAACGCATTTGCATAATAATTCTAACACAATTTCGGTCACTTTTGTTCATTATTTATTAAAAATAACAAATGATATTGTAATTTTATCTTATATAGTGTATAATTTTGCAGAGAAGAGAGATTATGTATATTGCACAAATATTTTTTGGAATTTTGTGCAATATATTTTGGAGGATATTATGGCTAATGAAAAAATTTGGCTTTCTTCGCCGACCATGCACGGCGAGGAATTAAAATACGTAACCGAAGCTTACGAAACAAATTGGATGTCAACCATCGGTGAAAACATCAACGAGGTTGAGCGTCAAATTTGCGACAAGGTCGGTTGCAAATATGCGATTGCCTTGTCCGCCGGAACAGCGGCTTTACACCTTGCGGTAAAATTAGCAGGTGTGAAGCACGGTGACAGGGTTTTTTGTTGTGATATGACATTATAAAATGAGAGTTGTTTAAATGATTCCTAAAACTATACATTATGTTTGGTTAGGTGATAAACCAAAACCTAAAAGAATAAAAAAGTGCATGGCTTCTTGGGAAAAATTTTGTCCGGATTATAAAATTATAGAGTGGAATGAAGAAAATTTTGATATTAACTCAAATTTGTTCATTAAAGCGGCTTATGATTCTCAAAAATATGCTTTTGCAAGTGATGTCATTAGATTGATTGTTTTAGAAAAATATGGCGGAATATATGTTGATGCAGATGTTGAGTTTTTAAAGCCAATTGACGATTTGCTTGAAAACGAAAGTTTTGTTGGTTTTGAAACAGATGAATATATTAACAGCGGACAAATGTTAGGTTCCGTGCCAAAGAATATAATATTAAGTGAACATATAAAAGAATATGACGACATAGATTTTTTGAAAATTGATGATATTACAAGTATAACTTGTCCTAAAATTTTTACAAATTTATTAGTTAAAAAAGGCTTGATTTTAGATGGAAGTGAACAAATAATTTCAGGAGTTCATATATATCCGGTGGAGTATTTTAATCCTTTTGACACAAAAACCGGAAAGATGACCAAAACAAAAAATTCTTATTCAATACATTGGTCTGCCCATAGTTGGACAGATAGAAATCCTGTGGTGAAACAAGCAGTTAGAATTTGTCATAGATTTTTTGGGGTTGATTGTTTTGAAAAAATCAGAACAATATTGAGGAGATAGAATTGTGTATATATATATTAAACGAATGCTTGATGTGGCTATAGCTACTTTAACTTTGATTATTTTATCACCGTTAATGGCTTTTACGGCAGCTGCAGTTAAACTTGAGTCTGACGGACCTGCGATTTTCAAGCAAGACAGATTGGGTTTGAACGGAAAGGTTTTTAAGATTTATAAGTTCCGTTCGATGTGTCAGGGCGCTGAACATACAGGCACAGGTGTATATAGCGGCGCTGATGATATGCGTGTCACAAAGGTCGGAAAAATAATTCGTGCCACAAGTATTGACGAACTTCCACAGTTGTTCAATATTTTAAAAGGCGATATGAGTTTTATTGGACCTCGACCGCCTCTTACATATCATCCGTGGGATATTAGTGAGTATACCAAAGAGCAATTACATATGTTTGATGTTCGTCCGGGCATTACAGGTTGGGCACAGGTGAATGGCAGAAAAGATGTTGAATGGCACAAAAGAATTGAACTTAATTGTTGGTATGTTGATCATATGTCCTTTTGGCTTGATATAAAGATATTGTTCACAACAGTTATAAAAGTTCTTAAGAACGAGGACAATGTAAATATTGGTGCAACTCTTGTTACAGATGAGAAACAGGAAAAGGAAACAGAAATTGTTTAATTATGGCATTAGAGTATTTTTATATAACCAATAATCCAGATGTTGCCTCTGCGTGCGAAAAAGCCGGCATTGATAGGATTTTCATTGATATGGAGTATATCGGCAAAAGCGAACGCCAAGGTGGTATGGATACTGTTCAAAATCATCATACAGTTGAAGATGTTAAAGTTGTTAGAAGGTCTATAACTAAATCAAAACTTCTTGTCAGAGTAAATCCGATTCACGATAATTCAAAAGAAGAAATTGATGCGGTTATTGAAGCCGGAGCTGATTTCATTATGCTTCCTATGTGGAAATCTGTTGATGAAGTTCAAAAGTTTTTTGATATTGTTCAAGGCCGTGTAAAGACGGTACTTCTTCTTGAAACAGATGAAGCAATGAAATGTCTTGATGATGTGCTTAAACTTGATGCGGTTGATGAAATATATATCGGATTGAATGATTTGCATTTGAGCCAAAATAAAAAGTTTATGTTTGAATTGTATACGGACGGTACAGTTGATGAAATAGTATCAAAGTTGAAATCTGCAAATGTAAAATTCGGTATTGGCGGTGTAGGAAAAGTTAATTGCGACAATTTGCTTCCTGCCGAAAATATACTTTGTGAGCATTACAGACTTGGTTCATCGATGGTTATTCTTGCTCGTGCTTTTTGTGATTGGACAAAGTGTGAACTTGCCGAATTTGAGCAAATTATATCAAATGGCATTGCAGAAAACAGAAAATACGAAATAACTCTTGAAAACAAGACACAGGAGTTTTTTGATGATAAACACAACGAAACAGCAAATATTATTAAAAATTTAGTATAATGAATTTTTTTGGTACTAAAAATTTTATTTTTAAAAAAATCTGTTAATGGAGACATTATGATGGAATTAAAAAAAATGATTACAAATAGAGAAGATTTGCAACAATACTTATTTGTTAGAGGCTTTATTCTAACTGATAGGGATGATTTAGATGTAGATGATTATCCTTTTTTTGGAAATTGGGAAAAGAGTGTAGTTGGAGAATACAGAGCATATACACATAAATGGCAAAAAATAACTGTTGTTGAAAAGGATAGTAATTATTTTTTTATTCTTGGACATGCATACAATCCTTTTACAATGGAATATGAAGAAGAAAAAGTTTTAGAAAGAATTTCAAATTCTTATGGTACGGAAAAATATATGGATAGCATTGATGAGATTACTGGTGTATTTGTTTACGGTGCAATTATCAATGGTAAACTTGAATTTTTAGTTGACCCATCTGGAATGCAATCCGCTTGCTATGGTGTGATTAATGGATATTTCTATATGTCTTCCCATCCGCAATTAATTGGAGATTTGTGTAATCTTGAAATGGATGAGTTTGTAAGAGAATTAGTTTCTTATAAATGGTATTTCAGAGTAATGGGACCATATTTACCAGCGGATCTAACTCCGTTTATAAATGTAAAAAGAATTGTCCCAAACATAAAATACTTTTATAATGATTTTTCTGTTTCACATAAAAGATTTTATCCATTAACTGATTTATCAGAAGTAACTGATGATGAAAAATATAACGAGATTATTAAGTATGGTGCAAACATATTAAAAAATGGAATGGAACTTGTTTCTAAAAAATGGAGTAACCCTTATATTTCTTTAACAGGTGGTATAGATAGTAATACAACATTTGCAGCGGCTAATGGGATTTATGATAAATTTAAAACTTTTAGCTATATTTCAGCTAAAAAGGAAACTGTTGATGCTGATGCCGCAAAAGTGATTTCTGAAAGATTTGGTGTTGAAAGAAGGGAATATGTAATTCCTGAAACTAGTGAAGGTCTTAAAGATTTTAAAGAATTTATGCAAATCATTGATCATAACAATGGTTATATTGTAGATAGAAATGAAAACGAAAATCGGAAGAGAGTTTTCTTAATTCAAAATCTTGATTGTGATGTAGAAGTAAAATCTTGGGTGTCGGAAACCATTCGTGCTTATTGGTATAAGCATTATGGTAGAAAATCTATGCCAAAGCTATCCCCGAAACTATACAGAAATCTATACAAAATTTTCATATTCAATAGAAAGCTTGCACATAAAGTTGACAAAATATTTGAGAAATATATTAAAGATTTTGAATATGAAGATTTACCAGAACAATATACTCCGGCTGATCTACATTTTAATGAAGTCACTTGGGGTAGTTGGGGTGGTTTGAATATATCAGAGATGAAAATGTATTCAGATATTACAATCATCTATAACAATAGAAAATTTTTAGATGCATTAATCAGAGTACCTCTTTATAAGAGAATTTCGGATCAACATCATTTGGATATGAAAAAGTTATTAAATAAAGAACTTTATAATATGGGAATTCGTGTTGTAAATATGAAAGAAACAGATTTTAGAGCATTTATGCTAAATATTATTTTCACCATAAATATGATATTACCATTTTAGGATTTTTATGAATTTATTACTAACAGGTGCTTTTAAGTACACAAATGAGCAAATTGAATATTTAAAGTCGCTTGGAAATGAAATTATTTTTGTTCAAGATGAAAGAGAAAAAATTGATTTTGATGTAAGCGATATAGAGGGTGTTATCTGTAACGGATTGTTCCTTTATAATAAAATTGAACAGTTCAAAAGTTTGAAATATATTCAGCTTACAAGTGCGGGATTTGACCGAGTGTCTCTTGATTATATAAATGAGCACAAAATAAAAATTTATAATGCCCGTGGGGTTTACAGCGTGCCTATGGCAGAGTTCGCATTGACAGGTATTCTTCAGCTTGTTAAGCAATCGAGATTTTTTTATGAAAATCAAAAGCAACATTTGTGGGAGAAATCCAGAACACTTGGTGAATTATCAGGAAAAACGGCAGTCATTGTCGGTGCAGGAAATATCGGAACAGAAGTTGCAAAGCATCTTAATGCTTTTGATATGACTGTTGTTGGCGTTGATATTTGTAATGATGATAAACCGTATTTTTACAAGGTAGAACTTCTTAGTCAACTTGATGAATATCTAAAAATTGCAGATGTTGTCGTTTTAACATTGCCCCTTATGGATTCAACAAGAGGTATGTTTGATAAAACAAAGTTTGAATTGATGAAAGAAAATTTGATTTTTGTAAACCTTGCAAGAGGACCGTTAGTTGTTGAAAACGATTTGATTGATTCATTGGAGCAAAAACGAATCGGCGGTGCAGTTCTTGATGTGTTTGATGTTGAACCGCTTGAAAAGGATAGTCCTTTGTGGGATATGGAAAATGTGATTTTAACTCCGCACAATTCATTTGTCGGAGAAAACAATAATAAAAGAATGTTTGATGTTATAGTTGAAAATTTGGAGAAATCTAAATGAACAAAAAAGTATTATTAACAGCGACTGTGCAAAGTCATATTTGTCAATTTCATAAACCGCTTATGAAATTGCTCCAAGATAATGGTTATGAGGTTCATGTTGCAGCAAGGAATAATTTGGCTGAAAAAAATGGTCTTGCAATGGAGTTCGCGGACAAGGTTTTTGATATTCCGTTTGACCGTTCTCCGTTTAGCATGAAAAATATAAAAGCATTTAAAGAACTTTCAAAAGTTCTTGCAGAAAATGAGTATGATTTTATTCATACAAATACTCCGATGGGTGGAATGGTGACTCGTCTTGCTGCCAATAAGTATCGAAAGAAAAATGGTACTAAAGTTTTTTACACAGCACATGGATTTCATTTTTACAATGGTGCGCCAAAGAAAAACTGGCTGATTTATTATCCGATTGAAAAAGTTATGTCACGCTTTACGGATAAATTAATCACTATCACAAACGAGGATTATAATTTAGCAACAAAAAAATTTCATTGCGATGTTGTGCATATGCACGGTGTTGGAGCGAATTCATCTAAGTTTTATGTTATGACTGATGAAGAAAAAGCCAAACTTCGTGATGAACTCGGTTATGAAATGGATACAAAAATTATCCTTAATGTTGGTGAACTTAACGAAAATAAAAATCAAAAAAGTGCTATAAGAGCAATGAAAAAAGTTCTTGAAAAGGTGCCGAATTCAAAATTGCTTATAGCAGGTAACGGTCCGGAACTTGACAATCATAAGGCTTTGATTTCTGAACTTGGTTTAGAAAAAAATGTTGAATTGCTTGGATATACAACAGAAATTTTTAAGTATATGAACATTTGTGATGCTCTTGTTGCTTGTAGCTTTAGAGAGGGACTGCCTTTGAATCTTATGGAGGCTATGCTTTGTGGCAAACCGATTGTTGCTTCGATTAACAGAGGACATAAGGAACTTATTAAAGATGGATACAATGGTTTTTTAGTAGGCTCAACAGATATTGATGCTTATGCAGAAAAACTTCTTGAAGTTATTGAAAGTCCAAAAAGTTTTAGCCAAAATGCTGTTGAGTATGTAAAACCGTATGCTGATGTTTGCGTGTTGGAAGAATTGAAAGAATTATATAAAGTAGGTTAGATTTATGATAAATAAGCCGATGATTTCTGTTATTATGGGTATATATAATTGTGCAGATACACTTGAAGAAGCTGTGAATTGTATTGTTAATCAGACATTTGCAGATTGGGAACTGATTATGTGTGATGATTGTTCATCGGATAATACATATGAAATTGCAAAGAGACTTGCAAAAAGTGATGGCAGAATTATCGTCTTAAAAAACGAAAAGAATTTAACATTGGCACCTACGCTGAATAAATGTGCAAAAAATGCTAAAGGTAAATATCTTGCTCGTATGGATGGTGACGACATCTGTGCATTAGATAGACTTAAAAAAGAATTTGAATTTTTTGAAATGAATCCGGAGTATGCTCTGGTTAGTTGCAATATGATTTTGTATGATGCAGAAGGAGAACACGGATATATTAAATATGCTGAAAATCCGGATGGAAAAATGTTGATTAAAGGTTCGCAATTTTGTCATGCCGGATGTATGATGAGAAAAGAAGTTTTTGATGAATTAAACGGATATGGCGAAACTCGTGATGTTGAACGAATTGAAGATTATGATTTGTGGTTCAGATTATATAAAGCCGGCTATAAAGGTTATAACATTCAGGAAGCGTTATATTCAATGAGAGATGACAGAAACGCTTTCAGCAGAAGAAAGTTTAAATATAGAATTAGTGAAGCAAAAGAAGTAAAAAAGATTGCAAAAGAGTTTGGAACAGATTTTAAATCTAAATTGTATTTTTTAGTCCCGATAATGAAAGGCTTACTGCCTAAATCGGTTTATAAATTGTTACATCATAAAAAATTGGCGGTGAAATAGTATTGATTGTTTATTATGGCATGATAATAACGGTAGTTGTATTGGGCTTAATGGCACAATTGGTTAATGAACGCTCAATGCAAACAGAAATAGTTTCGTCTGACGGTTTCGTTAGATATAAAAATCACTATGGCTTTTTTTATCCATTACTGTTTTTTGCCTTTGTTTTTGTAGGCGGATTTAGATATTATGTTGGAACAGATTTTGGTTGGTATTATAAATTATATAATTTTAAATGGGATGATATCCTTTTAGCGTTCAAAGAATTAGATGAACCCGGTTTGAAATTTGTTTCATTTATTGCAAGAAATATATGGGATGATGGTGTTAGTGTAATTTTTTTATCTGCTTTAATAACTACATTTTTAGTTTTTAGGGGGATAAGTAAATTTGATGATAACAATTTGATAATTTCATTATTAATATATATTTTTGTTGCAGGATGGACATTTTCTTTTAACGGAGTTAGACAAGCATTTGCGGCTTCAATTATTTTTGCATTTGCTCGAGTTTCAAGAAATAAATGGGTGTTAAAATACATATTGATTTGTTTTGTTGCTTTTTTATTTCATAAGTCAGCATTAATGATGATTCCGATACTGTTGTTGTCGCATAGACGTTTTGACAAAAAACAGATTTTTTTATTGATTTCAGTCGCTATAATTATTCCATTGTTTTTTGATTTCGCTTTTAATTTTATGGGAGCTAACACCGCAGATGCTGATGCTTTAGAATATATAGAAAGAGAAATTAATCCAATTAGAGTTTTGGTCGCTTTTGCACCGGCCTTATTGTTGTTTTTTGTTGAAGATAAAGAAGATTACTTTGAAAAAAATAGTTTTATAGTAAATATGATGTTATTCCATGCAATATTGACTCTAACAACAATGAATAGTGCTTATTTGCACAGGTTTACCGAATATACATCTATGTTTTTAATGATCTATTATCCTTCTGTTTTTAAGGCAATATCAAGTAAATTTAAAACCCTTGTTATTATAATTGTTTTATTGTTGTATTTCTTTTATTTTAGGTATGAGTTAACAAATGGTGTGGATAACGTCATTTGGCAATGGAGCTTTAGCCATTTTGGGGAGTATTGATATGATGGAAAATGGTTTAGTTAGTGTTATAATCCCTGTTTATAATCCAGGGAAACACTTTAAAAAGTGTATTGAAAGTATTATAAATCAAACATATACTAATATAGAAATAATATTGATTGATGATGGATCTACTGATGGAAGTGATTTGATTTGTGATGAATATGCCAATAAAGATAGTAGGATTGTATGTATTCATCAAGAAAATGCTGGAGTTTCAAAAGCTCGAAACAAAGGAATTGAACTTGCAAAAGGGGATTATTATCACTTCCCAGATAGCGATGATTATTTAGAATTAGACACCTATGAATATTTAATAAAAATAATGAACAAATATAAGTGTGATGCTGTTGCTTTTGAGCATCTTATTACATATTATGATAATGAAATTGTTCATAAAAACGACGATAGTCATTATGGTTTGTTTAATAGTGTTGATGCACAAGTGATGCTGTTAAATGGCTGTCAATTCTGTTGCAATAAACTATATAAGGCCTTTTTAATCGGAGAAATTAGATTTAGAGATGATATTCTAAGAGGGGAAGATACTTTATTTGCTGCCCAAGTTTTGAAAAATGCCCATGGCGTTTGGTTTGATAAAAGGCCGTTATATCACTATGTTCAATCCGAGGAAAGCGCATGTCGAGGGGTGTTTCGACCAAGTCAGTTTACGGTTTTAATGTTGTATGATGCATATAATGATTTGTATGTTGGCGAATACAGAAAGGCGTGGCCATATTTTTTGTTATTTATGCAAAATGTTCTAATATCATTGTATTATGATATTTGGTCTGATACTAATCATGAAAATTATAAAAAACAAAGAAAAGTTTTTTATAATTCAATTTGTAGATATGCTAACGAAATAAAAAGTGCCGGATTAATGTCAAAAAAGCAGACTGTTAAATTTCTAATGTTTAAACTATCACCAAATATTTTTTGTATTATTCATAAAATAATTCATAGATTGTAAAGGAAAAAATAATGAGTAAAATATGTGCTGTTATTGTTACATACAATAGACCTGAGTTGTTATGTCGTTGCATTGATAATTTGATGAGACAGGATTATCCCTTAGACATTTTAGTTTATGACAATCATTCAACAGTAGACACAAAGTCTTTGTTGGAAGAAAAAGGATTATTGGAAAAAGTAATTTATTACTATGCTGAAAGTAATACCGGTGGATCGGGTGGTTTTCATAATGGTATGAAAATGGCTGTTGAAAAAGGATATGATGCTCTATGGTTAATGGATGATGATGGATATCCGGTTAACGAGAATACTTTATCAAAAATAGTTGACACATGGGAAAATATACTTGAATATAAAAACTGCTTACTTAATTCACTTGTTATTTCTGATATTGATACGTTAAATTTGACTTTTAGCTTGGATCGAGAATATGACGGATACAAAATAATTGGACGAGCAGAAAATGGTTTAGTTAGAAAATTTGTGAGTCCGTTTAATGGCACTTTTGTACCGGTAAATATGGTGAAAGAAATAGGATACCCTGTAAAAGAATTCTTTGTTTATGGCGATGAAACGGAATACACTTTAAGAGTTAAAGATTTTGGGTACGATTTATATACAGTTGTTGAGTCAATCTATTTTCATCCATCTTTTGTATGTGAAAAGAAAAAAATCTTTGGTTTTGAGATTTCTATAAGTGATGTTCCTTTATGGAAACATTATTGTAGTGCTAGAAATACTATGTTTTACTATAAAAAATATTTCAACACAAAGGAAATATTAAAGAAGATAGTTCGTATTTTTTTAGGATGTTTATTTATTGAAAAAAATAGAATTGCAGTTTTTTTTGAAACGACAAGAGGAATAAAGGATGGGTTGAAAGGGGATTTATCAAGAAAATTAGACCTTTCAAAATAGGAAAATATTATGAAATATAAATATGATTATTTAATTGTTGGGGCAGGATTGTTTGGTGCTGTCTTTTCTCAACAAGCAAAAGAAAAAGGAAAGAAAGTTTTAGTTATTGATAAGAGAAGCCATGTTGCAGGAAATGTTTATACTGAAAAAGTTGAAGGTATAAATGTTCATAAATATGGAGCTCATATTTTTCATACCAACAATAAAATTGTATGGGATTATATAAATAGATTCGTTGATTTTAATCGATTTACGAATTCTCCAATAGCAAATTATCATGGTGAAATCTTTTCTTTACCTTTTAATATGTACACATTTAATAAAATGTGGGGAGTAACAACTCCGAAAGAAGCAAATGATATCATTGCTAATCAAAAATATGAATGTAGAATTACAGATCCACAAAATTTAGAAGAACAAGCAATCTCCTTGGTTGGTTTGGAAATTTATGAAAAACTTATAAAAGGTTATACAGAAAAACAATGGGGAAGACCTTGTAAAGATTTACCGGTATTTATTATTAAAAGACTTCCGGTACGGTTTACATTTGATAATAACTATTTCAATGCATTATATCAAGGCGTACCAATTGGTGGATATACCAAAATGGTTGAAAATATGCTTGATGGCATTGAAATTCAACTTAATGTTGATTATTTGCAGAACAAAGAAAAGTTTGATAATATTGCTGAAAGAATTATATTCACCGGGCCTATTGACGCATATTTTAATTATGCTTTAGGTTGTTTGGAATATAGATCTATTCGTTTTGAAAATGAGTTGCTAAATCAATCTAATTATCAAGGAAATGCAGTTGTAAATTATACAGATGTTGAAACTCCTTGGACACGAATTATTGAACATAAATGGTTTAATTTCGGAAAAGATGAAGATGGTAATGATTTACCAAAAACCATTATAAGTAAAGAATACAGTGCCGAATGGAAATTGGGTGATGAACCTTATTATCCGGTCAATGATGATAAGAATATAAAACTGTTAAACCAATACAAAGCTTTAGCTAAAAACGAAAAAAAAATAATTTTTGGAGGGCGATTAGGGGAATATAAATATTATGATATGGATGCTGTAATAGCATCAGCTTTAAGTATGGCCGAAGAATTGATGTAGCGTTTATGGAGTAATAAATGAAGATTGGTATTGTCACAATGGTGGGGAACAGTAATTATGGAAACATATTACAGAATTTTGCTGTTCAAAAAATTATTGAGGAGTTAGGATTTGATGCGTGTACACTAAATAATGATACTTCAACATGTGGTATTGTTAACCAAAAGCATAATAAATTTAGTGGTAAATATGTTAAACGATATATAAGTTCATATATGTTTACAAAATATGGTTGTAAAAACGAACGGGATTATAAGGCTTTTAGTGTAATTAACAAGATAAAAAATAAGAAACTATTTGTAAAATCTTTTAGGGAAAGAGAAAAAAAATTAAAGAATTTCAGATATGCTCATATTAACTATAATCCTAATCCTGTTGATAGTGATGATTTTTTAAACGAACTTAATCAGTATTTTGCGTTTGTTTGTGGAAGTGACGTGGTTTGGCATCCAACATATCATAAAAACAAAGATGCAGATTTTCTTGGATTTGCACCAGAGTTTAGACGTATTGCATTTGCTCCGAGCTTTGGTGTGTCCAATATTTTAGAACGAACAAGAAGAGACGAATATTCTAAATGGATAAATGGAATTGATTATTTGTCTGTTAGAGATGAGAGTGGTCATAAAATAATTAAAGACTTAACAGGAAGAGAATCCGTTGTTTTAATGGATCCAACATTATGTGTTAATGCAAGTGAATGGAGAAGTTTAGCTGTTGAACCAAAAAATAAACCCGAGGGTGAGTTCTGTTTGTGCTATTTTTTAGGAAATATGACAAAAGAGTATGAGAAATATATCAAAAAAAATGCAAGCGGAAAAGATTTGGTTTATATATGTGATGTGCAAGACATAAAGCATTATGCAACAGGTATAGAAGAACTATTATGGTTAATTGATAACGCAAGTATGATGTTTACAGATTCTTTTCATGGTGTAGCGTTTTCTTTATTGCTTCATACAGAATTTATTGCGTTTGAAAGAGTGGAAGAAGGATTAGATTTATTCACAAGAATAGAGTCTTTGCTAAATATGACTAATCTTGAAAAAAGAAAATATGGAAGTGATTTAGTATCAATCGATTTCAGTAAATCAGATGCAATAATTTGTGAACGGCGACTTTTTATGATAAATTATTTAAAACAATCTTTAGAAAGTATAGGCAATTGTTTTTAAAAGGAGCGCTAAATGAGTAAAAAGGATTTGTTAGAAAAAATTATTAGACATGTTAAAATGGGATTTCAAGGATTCAAGGAATACCCTTCAAACTATAAAGAGTTTGGATTGTCAGTAGCAAATGTGAAATTAAGAAGAAGTTGGAACCTAATCAAAAGTCATACTTATATTGAATCAATGACATCATATGTAGAAAATGAAATAAACGAAGTGCTAAAACAATATTCGAAAAATATTCCTGAAATAGAGATAAAACAAATTGATGAAAAAGAATCAATACCGATTTGGATATCTTGGTTTCAAGGGGAAGAGCTTGCTCCGGAACTTTGTAAGGCTTGTATAAATAATATTAGAAGCATAATCCCTGAAGGAACTAAAGTTATATTTTTGACAAAAGATAACTATTTGAATTATATTGATATTCCTCAAAATGTGCTAAAAAAGTTTTTAGATGGTAAGATTGGCATGACAAATTTTACTGATATTATGAGATACTATTTATTAAGTACATATGGAGGTGCTTGGATCGATTCGGCAATTTTTTTGACTAACGATATTATCAATAAGGCATTTAAATATGACTTATATACTCCAAAGTTCTGTGATGAAAAATATATATTAGAGGATGCATCACGAGGATTATGGGTTGGAGGATGTTTGTTTTCAAAAGAACCTTCATTATTGTTTAAATATGTATATGATTGTTTGATTTGGTTTTGGAGCAATCATGATAAAGCAATTGAATATTTAGTATGTGATTATTTTTTATTTAGTGCATATAAAAATCTTGACTTTGCAAAAAAAATTATAGATTCTGTTCCTATAAACAGTACGAATAAACGATTGTTTAATAGCAAATTAAATGAGAGATATTCAGATGAATTGTGGATGGAATTAACAAATGCATCAGACATTCATTTGATAAATAGACATATTGAGTATCAAAAATTTACAAGTGATGGGGAATTGACTATATATGGTCATTTGTTAAACATCAACGGTGTTGATGTTTAATTATGGAGAAATTTTAATTATGAGCGAAAACAAATCTTTTGTTGATTTTTTAGAGAAAAAAAGCGATTGCTCAGGATGCCACTCCTGCTATAATGCGTGTCCTAAAAATTGCATTTCTATGGATAAAGACAACGAGGGCTTTTGGTATCCAATCGTTAATTTAGGCAAATGCGTGCATTGTAATATGTGCCAAAAAGTTTGTCCTGCTGTTAATGAAAATAAAACAGATAATAAGCCTGCATCATATTTAGGTTACAATAACAATCAAGATATCAGAAAAAGTAGTTCATCAGGTGGGATGTTTTCTCCTATTGCCGAGAAGATTATTAACGATGGCGGAGTTGTATTTGGTGCAGCTTTCAACGATAAATTTGAGATTGAACATATTTGTGTTGATTCGGTTGAAGATTTGTCAAAGCTTCGTGGTTCAAAATATGTTCAAAGCAAAATCGGTGATACATATTGTCAAGTGAAATCCTTGTTAAAGGATGGTAAGATTGTATTATTCACAGGAACTCCATGTCAAATTGAAGGATTGTATTCATATCTTGGTAAGCAAAGAACAGATAATTTGTTCACACAAGACATAATTTGCCATGGTGTACCTTCACCAAATGTGTGGAATGAGTATTTAAAATATAGAGCAAATGGCGCTGACATAAAGGATGTTTCATTTAGAAATAAAAAATACGGTTGGCATTATTTCTCAATGATGATTGAAACAGATAAAAAACGATATACAAAGCGTCTGGATGAGGATTTGTTTATTAAGCTTTTTCTTGATAATACAATTTTAAGGCCTTCATGCTACGCTTGTAAATATAAGAAAGAAGTTAGAAATTCTGATTTCACATTGGCTGATTGTTGGCATCCGGCAAAGGTTAAGTCACAAATCAAAGATGACGATAAGGGCTTGTCAATGATGTTTGTGAACACAGATAAAGCAAGAAATTTATTTGAAGAAATAAAATCCAATTATGTGCTTCAAAAAATCGAATATGATTTAGCTATAAAAAGCCAAATAGCGGCAACAAAATCGGTAGAACCAAACGCTCATCGACCTGATTTTTTTGTTGTATTTAAAAATAAAGATTTTGCTTATATTGATGAAAATTGGTATGGTAATAATATGCTATCAAAAATAAAGAATAGCTATATTTATAAAAAATCAAAATTGAATTTGATTATAAAAGGTTAGAAAAATGAAAAATCCTAAAGTAAGTTTAATAGTACCTTGTTATAATATTGAAAAGGTATGTGATCGTTTTTTTGAATCATTATTAAATCAAACTTATAACAATATAGAAATTATTTTAGTTAATGATGGGTCTATAGATAATACTGAAAAAATTCTTTTAAAGCAAAAAATACAACTTGAAGAAAAAGGATACGAGGTTAAGTATATTTTTCAAGATAACAAAGGCCTTGGCGGGGCAATAAATACAGGATTGAAAAATTTCACGGGTGAGTTCCTTTGTTGGGCAGATCCTGATGATTTTTTTGAATTGAATTCGATTGAACTTCGTGTTAAATATATGCAAGAGCATCCTAATTGTGCAATAGTTTCAAGTGATGCTTATAGCGTTAATGGTGATGAAAAACAATTGCTTAGCACTTCTTTTCCTAATGTCAATAAGAAAAAACAGTTTGAAAATTTAATAAAAAAAGATTTTCTGTTTTGTCCAGGATGTCATATGATTAGGACTTTAGATTTTGATAAAGTAAATCCGAGCAGAGATATTTTTGAATATCGCAGAGGTCAGAATTGGCAATTATTAATTCCGATTTTATACAAATATGATTGGTCGTTTTTGAATGTTCCATTATATAATTATGTGGTTTATGAAAATAGTATGTCGCATATAAAAGAAACATATGAAGAAAAAATCATTAGAAATAACGAGCATAAAAAAGTTATTATTGAGACATTAAATCGTATGTTTATTTCAAAAGAAGAGAATGGTAAATTGCTCTTTGAAATTGAAGGTATATATAATAAAATAAATATGGGATATTCATATGTAGAAAGTAACGAAGAAGATTATAAAAAGTATTACAAGATTTGTAAAAAATTTAAATCAGTCTCATTAAAGGACTATCTTAAATTGTATTTAATTAAAATAAAAAGATTACATAAACTCTTTATATAATAAAAGTTTGGTGAATAATTTGGTGAATAATAGAGAAAAAAGCCGTACACATATGGCAATAAAAAATATTATTTGGGGATATGGTAATACTTTTTTAACGACAGTGTTAAAATTTGTTTGTAGATGGATATTTATCAGGACTATCGGTGTTACATATTTAGGAATAAATGGATTGTACACTAATATTTTGCAAGTGTTGTCATTATCCGAATTAGGTATCGCTACTGCAATGAATTATAGCTTGTATAAGCCTATTGCAGAAAAAGATATTGAAAAAATCAAATCGCTAATGTACGCTTACAAAATTGCTTATAGGATTATAGCAATAGTAATTGGTGTTATTGGAATAGCGATAATTCCGTTTTTGCAGTATTTGATTAAAGATGCAAAAGGATTAACAAACAAAGAATTAATTTTTTATTATGTGCTTTTTTTGTTTAATACAATTATTTCTTATTTTGTTTCATATAAGTTTAGTTTAAATAATGCGGAACAAAAGGGTTATATAACAAATAATATAACAACTGTCGTAACAATTGTCACAAGTGTTTTGCAAATAATTGTGCTGGTAGTGTTTCGTTCATTTACTTCATATCTTGTTATTCAAATAGTAATAAGTGCGATTTCAAAGATTTTTACTTCTATTTATCTTGATAAATTATACCCATATTTAAAAGAAAAAAATATACAACCACTTGATAAAAAAACAAAAGCTTCTCTTTTTACTAATGTTAAATCATTGATGGTTCATAAATTGGGAGAAGTTGCAGTTAATCAAACGGATAATATTATAATATCATCGTTTATTAGTATAAAATCAGTGGGCTTAATCTCAAACTATACTTTGATTACCGGAACGGTAGATGCCTTTTTAAGTATAGTGTTTAACAATATTGTTGGTAGTTTAGGGAATCTTTGCGCAACAACAGATAAAAATCATCAATATAGAATTTTTAAAATATATGACTTCGTTGATTTTTGGCTGTATGGCTTTGCTGCGATCGCATATGTTTCGTTAATTCAACCATTTACCGAATTGATGTGGGGAAAAGAATTTGTTGTTGATTTTAGAGTTGTTTTATTAATAATTATAAATACATATATAGTTGGACAAAGAATTCCTTTAAACAACATGAAAACAGCAGGAGGAATATTTAAACAGGATAGATATTTACCAGCTATTCAAGCAGTGTTAAATTTGGTTATATCTATTGTGCTTGCAAGGCAAATTGGTTTAATAGGTGTATATATTGGAACAATTATTTCCGGAATTGTTCCAACATTCATCAGACCTTTATTAACATATAAAAAATTGTTTAACAGAAATCCGGGAGAATTTTATTTGATTTTTATAAAACATTTTTTTGTTATATGTATAATGGGCGTAATAAATTATTATATAACAAATTTGATTATGTCAAATTGTAATTGGTTAACTTTTGCTGTTTCAATTATCATTACGGCGATATTGCCAAATGCAATATTGATATTGCTATATTTTAGATGTGATGAATTTAAATATTTGAAACAAATGATTTTAGGATTATTTATGAAAATAAAAAGATAAAAAAATATGATAAATATAATTTGATATGCCTATAAAAAT
This sequence comes from uncultured Eubacterium sp., assembly GCA_902462495.1. Taxonomy (GTDB): domain Bacteria; phylum Bacillota; class Clostridia; order Oscillospirales; family Acutalibacteraceae; genus Eubacterium_R. The sequence continues at coordinate 22,162 of CABQCC010000002.1, forward strand.
GAGTAATAGAAAAAGGGATCCTCTTGATGTAGAATAAACATCAGGAGGGAATTTTTATGTTAAAAAGTTATTATACATAAGAAATTATAAAAGTGAAGCATTAATCTTTAATTTTACAATAATTTACGATGCAAGTAAAGGGAATGCAGAAAATAGAGAATATTTATGGACAAGTGCTATTTATTTTGGCAAAAACATTTACAAAGCTGAAAATGTGTGGTATACTTCAATTGTTCTTATAACATACCAAGAACAATTGGGTTACTACAAAAAGGTAGAAAACCGAAAAGCTCTGACGGCTCCTTTTTGGAGCCGTTATCTTTTTATATCAAAAAGGAGAAACATTATGAAGTACGGTATCGGATTGGATTGTGGAATTGCATCTGTTGGCTATTGTGTAACAGAACTGGATTCAAATGATGAGCCTAAAAGAATTGTTCGTCTTGGTTCAAGGATTTTTGACAAAGCCGAAAATCCAAAAGACGGCAGTTCACTTGCAAAGCCGAGGAGAGAGGCGAGGGGACTTCGCCGAAGAATAAGACGGCATCAGCACAGGCTTCAACGCATTAGGTATATGCTTGTAAGTGATGGAATTGTAAACCAATGCGAGCTTGGCGCAATGTTTCAAGGTCAATTGTCCGATATATATGAAATAAGAACAAGGGCTCTTGATGAACCGATAAGCAATGTTGAGTTTGCAAGAGTGCTTATTAATCTTGCACAAAGAAGAGGCTTTAAATCAAACAGAAAAGTTGACGAAAACACAAAAGATAAAGAAACAGGAAAACTCCTCGGTGCTATTGAAAAAAACAGGGAAAACATTGCCAAAAACGGCTACCGTACAGTTGGCGAAATGCTGTATAAGGACGAAAGATATTCAAAGTACAAGCGTAACAAGGGAGAGGACTATCTCAACACGGTATCTCGTGATATGATTGCCGATGAAATAAAGATGATTTTTTCTGCTCAACGCAGTTTTTGTATGCCTTTTGCAACGGAGGAAATTGAAGCAAGATATACGGATATAGTTATGTCACAAAGACCGTTTGATTTAGGTCCGGGTGAGGGTAATGAAAAATCTCCGAGTCCGTATTCAGGCAACCAAATTGAAAAAATGGTTGGCAGATGTACTTTCTTCCCTGAAGAATATCGTGCGGTAAAAGCAAGTTATTCTTTTCAACTTTTTTCGCTTTTGCAGGGAATAAATAATATCACTTTGGTTGATGATGGAGGTAACGCATTTTCTCTTTCGCAGCAGGAGCGTAATGAGTTAAAGGAATATTGTTTTAAAACAAAGTCGGTTACTTACGCTTCAATAAGGAAGAAACTGAAGATTTCACCTGATTTCAAATTTAAGAACATTACTTATACCGAAAAAGGTGTTGTGGAGTCGGAGAAAAAGACAAAATTTCAACATCTGAATATATATCATCAAATGAAAAGCACATTGGGCGATGCTATGAATTCGCTCTCACATGATGAACTTGATGAAATCGGCAGAATATTTACATTCTATAAAAACGATACAAAGATTATTGAGGCTCTCGAAAAAACAGATATAGACAAGGGCCTTTATCCGGCACTTTTGAATCTTCCGTCATTTAGCAAAACAGGGCACATTAGTGTTAAGGCGTGCAAATTGCTTATTCCGTTTTTGGAAGAAGGTAAAACATACAATGAGGCTTGCGAATGTGCAGGTTTGGATTTCAAGGCACACAGCAATGCCGAAAAGCAAATGTTGCTTCCGCCAAAATCAGATGAACTTGATGATATCGTTAATCCTGTTGTAAGGCGTGCGGTGTCACAAACCGTTAAGGTTGTAAATGCAATAATCAGAGAAATGGGAGCTTCGCCTACTTATCTTAATATAGAACTTGCACGAGAACTTTCAAAGAGCAAGAAAGAGCGAGATGAGATTGAGAAAAATTATCTGCTTAACAGAGCTAAAAATGAAAAGATAAAGAAAGAGATTGTTGATAATTTTGGTTTTGAGCCAAAGGGGCAGGATATTGTTAAGCTAAAACTATATCATGAGCAAGACGGAATTTGTCCGTATTCATTAAAATCAATCGAGTATGACAGATTGTTTGAGGTTGGATATGTGGATATTGACCATATAATTCCGTACAGTGCTTGCTTTGACGACAGCTATAACAATAAAGTTTTGACATTTTCTTCTGAAAACAGACAAAAGAGAAATCGTGTTCCGCTTGAATATTTGCCTGAAAATAAAAAATCGGATTATTGTGTTTGGGTAAACAGCAATATCCGAAATTACAGAAAAAAGCAGAATTTGCTTAAGGAGCATTTTACAGAAAAGGACAAAGAGGACTTTAAGCAAAGAAACCTTAATGACACAAAATATTTGAGCAGAGTTCTTTATAATTACATAAATGACAATTTGCTTTTTGAGGATTTCGCAAACGGCAGAAAACGACATGTTATTTCTGTTAACGGTGCCGCAACGGCTCATATGCGTAAATGTTGGGGCATTGACAAAATCAGAGAAAACGGTGATTTGCACCATGCTGTGGACGCTGCGGTTATTTCTTGCGTAACTCAAGGAATGGTGAACAAAATATCAAAGTATTCTTTTGACAGAGAAACGATGTTTGATGTTGATTATCGCACAGGAGAGGTTAAGGAGCGTTTTTCGCTTCCGTATCCGAATTTCAGGAAAGAACTTGAAGCAAGAAGCGAAATTGAAGATGAAAAGCGACTTAAAAGCGTGTTGTTGTCATTTCCAAATTACAGCTATGATGATGCCGAAAGTGCAAAACCTGCTTTTGCTTCCCGTATGCCTCGTCGAAAGGTTACAGGTCCGGCTCACAAGGACACAATTCGTTCGGGTAAGGTTGACGGATGTAAAATTTCAAAGGTTGAGTTGACATCACTTAAACTTAAAAACGGTGCTATCGAGGATTATTATAATCTCAAAAGTGATACTTTGCTTTACAATGCACTTTTGCAAAGGCTTATTGAGTTTGACGGAGATGCAAAACAAGCATTTGCAGAGGAGTTCCACAAGCCAAAAGCAGACGGAACACCGGGTCCGATTGTGAAGAAAGTTAAACTCATTGAACGTTCATCGTCAAGCGTTAAGGCAAGAAATGAAAACAAACTTGGAATTGCAGATAACGGCTCAATGGTTCGTATAGATGTATTCTATGTCGAAAATGACGGCTATTATTTTGTGCCGATTTATGTTGCCGATACTATAAAGCCGACATTGCCTAATCTGGCTTGTGTTCCCGGTGAAAAGCCGTGGAAAGAAATGGATGATAAAGACTTTGTGTTCTCGTTATATCCAAATGATTTAATTCGTATAACGGCTAAAAAAGATATGAAATTCAGCGTGGTTAATAAAGACAGTACTTTATCTGCAAACAAATATGACAATGAAGTACTTGCTTATTATGTAAAAGCCGGAATTTCTACTGCAAGTATTACTATTGAAACTCATGACGGTGCATATACTATTCCGAGTTGTGGTGTTAAATCATTGGTTAATATCGAAAAGTTTACCGTTGACCCACTTGGAAATGTTAACAAAGTGAACAAAGAAAAACGAATGTATTTTAATTAATTATGGCTTACAGAAATATTTTTATTGCCAACGAAGCAAGGTTGAAATTGAAAAATAATCAGTTGATTGTTTTCAACGGCGAGGAACTCTCGTTCCCTATTGAGGATATTCGTTCAATCGTTGTTGATAATCCGTACACTTCGCTTACGGGTAAACTGATGGCAAAGCTTGCTGATGACGGAGTTTGTCTGATTATATGCAACGACAAGCACATTCCGTCTTGCGAGCTTTTGCCGATTGGTTCATATTGCCGAATGAATAAGCGAATTAATCTTCAATTTTCTCAATCGAAGCCACGGCTTAAAAAGATTTGGCAAAAAATTGTGCAGGCAAAAATCAACAATCAAGCAAAATGTCTTGAACTTAATGAGATTGATGAGGCACAAACTTTGTATTCAATTTCAAAAAGTGTTGCGTCGGGAGATACAACAAACAGAGAGGGCTATGCCGCAAGATTGTATTTTAAATCGCTTTTTGGTGATGATTTTAAACGAGATGATGAAAACAGCATAAATGCTGCGCTTAATTACGGATATGCGATTTTGCGTTCGTTTATTGCTAAAACAATTGTTGCTTACGGGCTTGAGCCGTCACTCGGCATACATCACAAAAGCCAGCTTAATCAATTTAATTTGGCAGATGATATTATTGAGCCGTATCGACCGATTATTGACAGTTTTGTTTATCAAAATTATGTTGGGTGGGGCGAAGAATTTTTCACTCCGCAAAAGGCAGAACTTCAACTTTTGCTAAACTGTGCGACCGAAATTGACGGCAACCGTCACAGCGTGGCAAATGCAATAGAACTTACAGTTCAAAGCATAATTTCTTCGTTTGAAAATGAAGAAATTGCATTGAAATTACCGAATTTGATTGATATATCATATTTTAATTATGACTAAGTTTATGAGGATGATTGTATTCTTTGACCTGCCGGTTACAGAAAAAGCCGCACAAAAGGCGGCAACTAAATTCAGAAATTTTCTTATCAATGATGGCTATTTGATGGTTCAGTATTCGGTTTATTCAAGAGTTTGCAATGGCTATGATGCGGTTAAAACACATGAAAAACGGTTGAAACAACATTTACCGCCAAACGGCTCGGTGCGATTGCTTACGATTACCGAAAAGCAGTACGAGTCTATGCAGATTTTGCTTGGCGAATATATCCAATCGGATATTCCCGTTGCATATGAGCAGTTAACTTTGTTGTAAAAAAGAGAAAAAGCACAGCAGAAAATTAATTCTGTTGTGCTTTTTTATCTCAAATTTTTCTTGAAACGCCCTAATTTACTGTGCCTTTTGTTCCCATATTATAACATACCAAGAAAAATTAGGGAACTACAATGATAAAACAAATTGTTATTCTAAACCTGTTAATTATAACATACCAAGAAAAATTAGGGAACTACAATTCCCTTAGTGACATATTTGTTTTACCTCCTATTATAACATACCAAGAAAAATTAGGGAACTACAATATTAATGCATAGCCACTTGCACCATATATATTATAACATACCAAGAAAAATTAGGGAACTACAATAATTCAAAAATTAATGAACAGGTTAAAGTAATTATAACATACCAAGAAAAATTAGGGAACTACAATTTAATTGCTCTTTTACTTGTCGCTCTTATTATTATAACATACCAAGAAAAATTAGGGAACTACAATAGCCACCGCTTGACCCGATTTTTGCGGAGTATTATAACATACCAAGAAAAATTAGGGAACTACAATGAATTTACTCAGACGCCTATGTATGACCGATTATAACATACCAAGAAAAATTAGGGAACTACAATCGAATGTTTGGATTATGTTTTTGACAATCATTATAACATACCAAGAAAAATTAGGGAAGTACAATTGTTTTACTTGTCCAAGTTAGCGAAAAACCTATTTTGTGCCTAATGATAGTATTTTTTCAATTACTAACTGTTCGCACCATTCAGGACATTTACGGGTGCCGTTTTCTCAATTCTGTAAAGTCCTTAAAGGTATTTTTGTAAGTTCGGAAGTCTTGGTTTGCGTTAAGTTAACTGACTTTCTCGCCTCTTTTATTGTCATTTGTCTAACTCCTTTCGTTTATTCTATGGTTTCATCATACGCCTATTGAGCGTAAAGTTGTAAAATGTCAAGAAAAATTAAGAAACTATAATTTTTCGAAATCAATAAAAATTTAGTCAGGCTTTGGTTTTGGTTGAGAATTTGCCGAGGAGTTTTGTGCTCAGCAGCAGGATAATCGGGAAGATTGTGGCTACGAGGATGCCGACTTTTAGGTTGTCCTTTGCCATTGACGACACGAAGCCGACAAGGCTTGGACCTGCGCTGCATCCGAGGTCGCCGCCGAGTGCGAGCAGTGCAAACATTGCCGTTCCGCCTTTGGTGAGCATTGCCGACGAAATCGAGAATGTTCCCGGCCACATAATTCCAACGCAGAAGCCACAGATTGAGCAACCTATCAGCGACAGCGCCGGTATCGGTGAAAGTGATACAACTAAATACGCTCCGATACATACAATGCACGAAACAGGAATTAATTTCTTTTGCGAAATTTTGTCACCAAACTTGCCGTAAAGTGCTCGTGATGTGCCCATCAATAGTGCGAATGAAAGCGGTCCTGCAAGGTCGCCGACCGTTTTGGAAATTCCCAACCCCTCTTTCGCAAAAGTTGACACCCATTGTGAAATTGCCTGCTCGCTTGCACCCGAACAAACCATCATTATGAACAGAATTATAAACACCTTTGATGTGAACAGTTCTTTTATGTTCATACCTTTTTCGCCCGAATCAATCAAGTTTGCTATTGGTACTTTTGCAAAAACAATGGCGTTGATTATTGGTAATATTGCCCAAATGACGGCGACAATTCGCCAATTTTCGATGCCGAAAATATTGAAAAACACGGTGCTTAACAGCACGACTGCCATATGTCCCCAACAGTAGAACGAGTGCAAAAGGCTCATTGCTTTTTCCTTGTTATCGGTTGGGCACGCTTCAACTATCGGGCTGACCAAAACCTCCAAAATTCCGCCTCCGATTGCGTAAATCATAACCGAAATCAGCAGACCGATAAAATGATTAGGCAACACAAACGGCAGTACGGCAAGGCTTGCCAGACCGAGTGCCGACAGAAAATGTGCCAAAACCATTGATGTGCGGTAGCCGACTTTGTCGATTGCCTTTGCCGACAGCAAGTCAACCAAAAGTTGAACTGTGAAATTGAAAGAAATCAGCAATGTAATTTGTGACAGCGGAATGTCGAATTCTTTTTGAAAAGTAACAAACAGCAACGGTGCAAAATTGTTGACTATTGCCTGAACTATGTATGCCAAAAAGCAAGCGTTGACGGTTGACTTGAAATTCTGTTTCATATTTTTACCTTTTTGTAAAAAAATAATGCGTGAATTTGTCATACACACATCAATTCTATTATATCATAAAAAAGGAATTTTACAATACTTTTATTAGCTCACAATACAGGGTATAATGATTATAGGGAGGAAAAACATTTCTCTCACTATTGTTCGAATGGAGGCATAAGTATGATTAACATTACAGCAAGAGGCTTCGATTTGAAGCAGGGCGCAAAAGACGGCATTGAAAAGGAACTCAAGAGAATTGAAAGAATGCTGCCGGATAACGCAACATTTGATGTTACGCTCAGCAAGGAGCGTGGAGAATACGAATGTGATATTACGGTGAAAAATGTCGGCTCTTTCATCAGAGGTGAAGCAAGAGCAGATCGTATTGAGCCGGTTGTTGATATGGCGGTTGATGATTTGAAGCGTAAGCTTCGCAAACTCAAGACCTTCTTTGTTGACAAAAAACGCAAAGGCGGAATTGATGAAATCGCAACTGCATTTGATGATTTGGATGAAGATGTTACAATGGACGATTTCGACCAAGTTTATTACGATTCGGTCGATGTCAACAGAGTTAAGCACATCACACCAAACACAATGACGGACGATGAAGCAATTGTTCAGATGGAAATGCTCGGACACACATTCTTTGTGTATATCGGCATTGACGGCGAAACAAAGATAGTTTACAAGCGTAAAAACGGTTACGGCGTTCTCGTTTGTGACTGATTCATAATGATTAACTTAAAAAAACGATGCGGTCGAGAGACTGCATCGTTTTTTTTTGTTTGTGTATTTATTTTGAAATGATGAGTTTGAGGACTTCCTGTGCGGCGGAGCAGGCAGGGCAATCGCAGAATTTTTCGCCTTTTGCCTGAAGTTCTTTTGCGTGTGCAAGGAATTCTTTTGCGGTTTCTTCGTCGAATTTTTCCGAAGCCACAAACTCAACCATTGCGTCAACAGGGAGAATGTCAGCCTTGATTTCGTCAACAAGTTCTCTGAACTTTTTGTCCTCTCTTGTTGTGCCGACGGCAACGAGATATTCGTCGGCCTTTGTTTTGAGTTCCTGACAGCAGTACGGTGCAGAAATCATCTCTCTTATTTTGTCGATAATTTGATATTTAAGCTCTTGTGTCATAACGATTACTCCTTTTGTACTTTATATTATAATTGTAACATTACATTTATCGGTTGTAAAGGTTGAAAATCATTTTTTACTTTGGTATAATAAAATATAATTTATATGAAAAAAGGGGATTGCTGTGAGAAAGTTAAAGAAAATAACGGCGCTTGTGCTCAGTGGTGCTATTGCCGTGAGTCTTGCGGGTTGTGGCGCAACGCAGGCACAAAACAGTGCTGTTCAGGAAATATTTACGGATGATACAAAAATTTCTTACAGTCTTGACTATAAAGAACTGAAAGATAAATCTAAAAACAAACCGAACGCTTGGCGTGAAGGTATGGTTTCGGGCAACGGCTTGCAGGGATTTGTTGAAAGCGGTTCGCCGTATAGCGACACATTTATTTTTCAGAATATGCACTTTATTATGCCTAACAAAAATCCACGCACCTGTCCTGACACGGCAAGCGAACTTGAAACGGTCAGACAGAACATTGTTAAAGGCGAGGACATAACCGATGATGCCGAATATCTGGATGTGTACAGTTTTCATCCGGGCGGTCAGCTTCGAATTTCTATGGACGGCAAAGGTGCAAGAGATTACATCCGTTACACAGATTTTGAATCTTCGCAGGTCGGGGTGAGATTTACGGATAAAAACGGCACTTGGGACAGAACTTCGTTCACCTCAATGGCTGACGGTGCGGTTATAACAAAGTTGTCGCAATCATCGGAGGCTTCACAGCTTAATGTCACATTGACGCTCGATGACCTTTCGACTATGGCGAATTTTGGTGACGGCAACGAAGCGGATATGCAATACAAAAAGGTTGTTGACATCAACGCAAACACAATTTCGCTTGTTGCACATTATCCTAATTATGAAAACAGCGAACTGAAAAACGGCGGATATGCCACAACTACATATGTTGTGACCGACGGCACAAAGGAAAAAATCGAGCTTGAAAAGAAGAACAAGGAAGATATTTTCCGTGGTCAAAACAGCGGTATCAAAATCAGCAATGCGCAGAATATTTATCTCATCACAATCAGCGACAGAACCTATGATATGGGAAGCCTTGATGAATTTGAGGACAAGGACAGTTATGAACTTGTTGACGATTTGACGGTGCAGGCAAAGGCCATCGAGGAAAAATACAGCACTAAAAAAGATTTTGACTACAACAAGGCTTTGAAAAATCATCTTGAGATTTATCAGCCACAGTTTGATGCGGTTACTCTTGAACTTGAGGACAGCGACAAATCGAATGACGAACTTTTGAAAGAGCAAAAAGGCGAAAAAAAGCTTTCTACCGCACTTGCACAGCGTTCGTATTATGCAGGCAGATACGCATATCTCTGCTGTTCGGGATATTCCACCAGCAGACTTTACGGAATGTGGACAGGCGAGTTCAACACAGGTTGGGGAAGCAAGTACACAATGGACGCAAATGTGAATTTGCAGACTTCTTCTATGAACACGGGCAACCTTTCGTCATCTCCGATTGGATATACATATTTCATCCTCCGTCAGCTTCCTGATTGGGAGGAGAACGCAAAGGCGACTCACGGCTTTACAGACGCTATTCAAGCACCTGTGAACACCGACGGTGACAAGGCGGTTATCACAGAAACTTGCTATCCTTATCCGTTCAGATACTGGAATGCAGGCACATCTTGGATGCTTGAGCCTTTGTACGAAACTTTGCAAACTTACGGAAATATTCAAATTCCGCTTTCTGACGAGTTCGATTTGAACAAGTTGAAGTCCGTGCTTTCGATTGACAATGATGATATTGCAAGATACAAAGAGCAGGGCTATATGATGCTCGAAGAAGATATTTTATTGCCTCTTCTTACCAAGTCGGCAAATTATTGGGCACAGCTTTTGACTCCTGAATATTACACTGACAAGGACGGCAAAATTCATTACGAAAAAGGCAAAACAAAGCTGAATGACGGCGAAACATATTGCATAGTTCCGTCATATTCTCCTGAAAACAATCCGTCAAATTACGACAGCCCGTCAGACGCAAACTGCGCTATTGACATTTCGGCTTGCAGAAATAATCTTGAAATGCTAAAGGCTGTTATGGCTGATGTTGCACCTGAGGAGAGCTTCGAAAAATGGCAAAATCTTATGGGCAAGTTGCCGCCGTATCTTTATGATGAAACAGGCGCTCTCAAAGAATGGGCAACCACAAGCTTTGAGGAAAACAACGAACATAGACATTTGAGCCATCTTTATTGTGCGTGGCCTTTGTTTGAAACACAGCATAACGAGAAACTCACAAAGGCTTGTGAGCAGGCTATCGCAAACAGAGAAAGTGAAAATGAGGCTTCGCATGCACTTGTTCACCGTTCACTCATTGCGGCAAGGCTCAAAGACGGCGAGGCGCTTACCGATGCACTCTTGAAGCTTCAAAATCATAAGATAAGATATGCTTCGCTTATGACAAATCACGATTACGACCGTGGAAGTTGCTATTGCACAGACTTTGCTATCGGTTATCTCGGAATAATCAACGAGGCACTTGTTTATTCAAACGAGGGTGAGATTGAGTTCCTCCCTGCACTTCCGACAGGATTTGAAAAGGGCACAATCAAGGGCATCAGAGCAAGAACAAGGGCAACCGTTGACAGCCTTTCTTGGGATGCCGATTCCGATATTGTCGAAGCAAAAATCACTTCCGATATTGACCAAAAGATTAAGGTTAGATACGGAGATACAGAAAAAACACTCGACCTAAAAGCCGGAGTGTCACAAACAGTTAATTTTTAAAATTATATATGGAGGATATGTTATGAACATTGTTTGTTTGGATATGGAGGGCGTGCTTGTTCCTGAAATTTGGATTGCATTTGCGGAGGAAACAGGTATTCCGGAGCTTAAACTCACAACCCGTGACGAGCCTGATTATGACAAGCTGATGAATTACAGAATTAAAATTCTCAAGGAGCACGGCTTGGGCTTAAAGGAAATTCAGGATGTTATTTCAAAAATCGACCTTATGCCGGGAGCAAAGGAGTTTTTGGACGAACTTCGAACAATTACACAGGTTATTGTTTTGTCAGACACTTTTGAGCAGTTTGCAACACCGCTTATGAAAAAACTTGATTGGCCGACAATTTTCTGCAACACTCTTGAGGTTGCCGAAAACGGCGAAATTACAGGCTTCAAGATGCGTTGTCCACAGTCAAAGCTCACAACGGTCAAGGCACTTCAATCAATCGGATACGACACTATCGCAAGCGGCGACAGCTTTAACGACCTTGGAATGATTCAGGCAAGCAAGGCAGGATTTTTGTTCAAATCCACCGACGCAATCAAAAAGGATTATCCCGACATCCCTGCTTTTGAAGAATACAGCGAACTTCTTGACGCAATCAAAAAAGCATTATAAGATTAAAGGTGCATCAAAATGATGCACCTTTTTTTACTTGATTTTTGTGGCTTATTGTATTATAATCTTCCTGTCAGTTCGCAAAATCCTGACCAGTCACATCCTGTGGCTTCTAAAAACAAAACTAAGGAGATAATTTAATGAGTATCAAAAAGAAAAATGCTTTTATTGCACAGACTGCAATAATTGCGGCTATGTACGCTGCGCTGACTTATGCGCAAACAATCATTTTGCCCGGCTCAACAACAATGGCTGTGCAGTTTAGGGTGTCGGAGGCACTCAATGTTTTGGCATTGTTCACTCCTGCGGCAATTCCGGGGCTTACGCTCGGTTGCATTGTTTCGAACATTGCGAGTATCGGACAGGGTTTGCCGCTTGATATGATTTTCGGCTCGCTTGCAACCCTCGGTTCGGTTACTTGTATGTACTTTTTGAGAGAGGTTAAGGTCGGCAAATATCCGCTTCTTGCAATGCTTATGCCTGCAATTTGGAACGGCGTAATCATCGGCTGGGAGATTGAGCATTTCTTCATTGACGGCGACTTTCAGTTCGTTGGATTTTTGACACAGGGCGGATGTGTTGCTCTCGGTGAACTTGGAGTTATGGCGGTTCTCGGCACGGCACTCTATTTTGTGATTATCAAAAATAATCTTCACAAGAAGATTATCAAAAAACCGGAATAAAATAAAAATAATGCGTATGCTTGGAGCGAACAGGCATACGCATTTTTTGTCAGTTTTTTTCTTGTTTTGCGCCGAAAATGTCGGCAACCTCGGTGATTGAGATATAAGCATTTGGGTCAACCGAATGAACAATCTCTCTCATTTTGCCAATCTGAAATCGATTGAGCACAAAGTAAATCACGGTTTTGTCGCTGTCTGAATAATAGCCCTTGGCATCAAAAAATGTGATTCCGTTTTCAAACTCTTTTGAAAGTTTTTCGCAAATTTCCTCGTGGTTATCGGTGATAATCATTGCTGATTTTGAACGGTCAAAGCCCTCAACAATGTAGTCGATAACTTTTAGTGCAACGATGTAGGTAACTATCGAATACAACGGTAAAATCCAGCTGTGGTAGATGACACCGCAAACGATATAAAGAACAACATTGTATATCATCACGAAAGTCCCGACTGTGAGCGACAGCTTCTTTGCAAAGATAAGTGCCAAAACTTCTATGCCGTCCATAGCTCCGCCGTAGCGGATTGCAATACCGCTTCCTGCACCCGAAATGAGTCCGCCGAACACCGCACAAAGGAACAAATCGTCCTTTGCAAACGGCGACAAAAACGAAACATCAATCGGCAAAACATCGGTTATCAGCCACGCTGACAGCGAATAAATCGCAACTACATACACGGCATAAACCGTGAACAGCCAGCCTTGTTTTTTCGTGCCGAACAAAAATATCGGAATGTTCAGCACGGCAAGGAACAGCGACAGCGACATCCATTCCGGCGTCAACTGACCGAGAAGCATTGAAGTGCCCGATATTCCGCTGTCGTATAATTTTACGGGTGCCAAAAACATTGTGACGCCTACTGCGTTGATTATTCCGGCAACGGTGAGCATAAAAATATTTTTGATTTTGATTTGCTTTAGGTATTTCATCAGTCGTCCTTTATGAGTCGTGGTGATGATGGTTGCAGTTAGCTTGACTGTTCTGCTTCATTTCTCCGTGTAAAAATTTGATGACGGCTGAGTCGCAGTTGCCTGTGTTGCCACCGTAAATTGTGATTCCTGCGGCTTCGAGCGAGTCAACCGCACCTTGTCCCAAGCCTCCGCAAATGAGGGTGTCTACACCGATTTCCTTGATGTAGCCTGCAATTCCGTGGTGGCTGTGCTTGCCCATACTTTCAAGGTGAACCTTTTGGATTTCACCGCTTTCATCTGTTTCATAAATTTTCATATACTGTGTTTTGCCGAAATGCTGATTAATCATTCCGTTGTCGTAAGTTACTGCTATAATCATAATTTTCCTCGTTTCTATTCTGCTAAGAATTTTTTGATTTCATCTGCTCTTTCAAGTCCTTGTTTGTAGCCGAGTTGATAAATTGCCTCAAGTTTGGAAATGTCTCGTTCAAGCGATGTTGCTTGGAGCGGTGTGTTCGGTTGAATAACAATAGCCTTGCCGTTTTCTTCGCATTGCTTGACAAATTCAAGTTGAGCATTGTACATAATATGGCGGTTAACTGCCGCTTCACCGATTTTAGGATATTTTTTGAATAGCTTTTGCACCTTTGGGTTCATCGGCTCTTTGACATAGCTTTTGTGCTGTGTGAGAATAACGACAGCGTTTTTGCAACCGTCATCAAATGCTCTTTCAAGCGGAATCGAATCCACAAGACCGCCGTCAAAAAATGTTGTTCCGCCGATTTCGACTCCCTTTGTAACACCCGGAAGCGAACAGCTTGCTTTCAGTTCTTCACAGCCGTCACGCATACTTTTTGGATAAAAATATTCCGGCTTGCCCGTTTGAGCGTTTGTTGCAACCGCACAGAGCACCGACTTGCTTTTGTCAAATTCTTCTTGATTGAGTGGCTTTAGCTCATATGCAAGCTCGCCGAAAATCCAGTCGGTATTTAAAAAGCTGTTGCCTTTGAGCACATTGTTTATGCCCATATACCGCTTGTCGTTTGCATATTCAATTTCTATATCGTGCTGACGGCGATAATCCTTTGCAATGAACGATGTTGCATTGCAACTGCCTGCCGACACACCGATTACATACGGAAATTCAATGTTCTTTTCAATGAAAGCATCGAGCACACCGCTTGTGTAGATTGCACGATTGCCTCCGCCTTCAAGAACCAAACCTACATTGTACATAGTCTGCCACCTCAGTAAAAAATAAGAGCAACAATTTTTGTATCGTTGCTCTCTGATTATTATAATATTGCTTATTCAGCGTCAGCCTTTTTCTTTGCAGTCTTCTTTTTTGGAGCGTTTTTTTTCTTTGGCTCAGCCTTTGGAGCTTCTTCCTCAGCTTCAACTTCCTCTGTTGCATCTACGATTTCAATATCGTTGTCGCACTCAAAGAAGTCGTTGTCGTCAAAATACTCAGGCTCTTTTTTTGCTGTGAGCTTTTGGATTGCAACATATGCAGCAGCTGCAAGCGCCACGATAGCGGCAATTACGCTGATAACTTTAACAAATTTCTTAAATTTCATAGGTGACCCCTCCTTGATTTATATAATCATTATAATATTTGAAAAACATAAAGT
>CABQCC010000003.1 GCA_902462495.1 uncultured Eubacterium sp.
CGTTTGGAAAGTAATTTGAATTAAATAATTTTTGGAGTAAATTATTTTAATAAAAGAAAGGGGTATTTTTATGCCAGCAAATTATGTGCCATTCGATAAAGAAGAATGGCTCCGCCTTGAAAAAAAGGCTGACTTTTTAAGACGCTACTGTTTGCAGACTGCCGTATGGGGCGGCTCGGGACATGTAGGCGGTTCGTTATCTGCAATGGATTGTATGACAATTCTCTACAATCGTTTTATGAAGATTGATCCTGAAAATCCGGATATGCCGGACAGAGACCGTTTTGTTCTCTCAAAGGGTCACTGTGCAGTAGGTTACGCTCCTGTGCTTGTTGATCTCGGTTTTATGCCTGAAGAAGAACTTAAAATCTTCAATCTTACCGGTGCAAAAATCGGTATGCATATGGACTGCAACAAGGTTAAAGGTGTAGACTGCTCAACCGGTTCACTCGGTCACGGTCTTTCTCTTGCAGTGGGCTTTGCGCTTGCAGGCAGAGTAAACGGCATTGACTATATGAACTATGTTCTTACCGGTGACGGCGAGCTCAACGAAGGTTCAAACTGGGAGGCTGCAATGAGTGCCGCACAGTTCAAGCTTTCAAATGTTGTTGTTTTTGCCGATAACAACAAGTGTATGATTGACGGTCGTGTTGACGATGAAATGAAGGTTGAACCTCTTGATAAGAAGTTCGAGGCTTTCGGCTTCAATGTTTTCCGTGTTGACGGTCATAATATGAAAGAACTCAACGACGCTATCGAAGCTGCCATCAAGAATCATCAGGATGGCGGTGACAAGCCGACAGCTATTATTATGGACACATTTAAGGGTGCCGGCGTTGACTTTATGCAGGATGATTACAAGTGGCACTACGGTTCACTTGATGACGAAAAACTTGCAAAAGCATATGCATCACTTGATAAATATTTGGCAGAGCGTTGTGCTCGTGCAGAAAAGGAGGCGTAAGATATGGGTGGTATGTCTTATACAATGACAGATACAACAAAGCTGTCAACAGCAGAATGCTACGGTATCGCTCTTTGTGAGCTCGGTGAAGAACATAAGGATGTTGTCGCTCTTACAGCCGACCTTGCAAAATCAACAAAAATCGGTATGTTCGGTGAAAAGTTCCCGGATAGATTCTTCAATGTAGGTATCGCAGAGCAAAATATGTTCGGTGTAGCAGCGGGTATGGCTAAAAACGGATTGATTCCTTTTGCTTCAACATTTGCTATTTTCACCGCAGCAAGATCTCTTGACCAAATCCATACAGACATTTGCTATCAAAATGTTCCTGTAAAGATGATTGCAACTCACGCAGGTACATCATTCGGTCAGGCAGGCTCAACTCACCATGCACTTATTGATATGGCTTGTATGAGAACTTTGCCTCATATGACTGTTATTTGCCCTTGTGACGGTGCAGAAACATACAATGCAGTTAAGGCTGCTTATGATATTGAAGGTCCTGTTTATATCCGTATCAACAGAGGTTTCGACCAGGTTATCTATAAGAGCCCTGAGGAGTGCAACTTCGTTTGGGATAAGGCTTCTGTTATGAATGACGGTACAGATATTACCGTTATCGCTTGCGGTTCTTGCGTATTCGAGGCTATGCAGGCTGCTCGTATCGCTGCATCAGACGGCGGTCTTTCAGTTCGTGTTCTTAATATGCACACAATCAAGCCTATCGACAAAGAGGCTGTTCTTTCAGCTATTTCAGATACTCGCCGTATCATCACTGTTGAAGACCACGAAGTTATGGGCGGTTTGGGCTCAGCTGTTGCAGAGGTTGTTGCTTCTTCAGGTAAGGCTTGCGCATTCAAGATGCTCGGTCACCAAGACGCATTCTCAACAATCGGCTTGCAAGAGGATCTTCTTGCTATGGCAAAGATTGATGCAAACGGTATCGCAGAAACAATCCAGGAAATGATGCACGCTGACTTTGAGGCAGACGATGCTTGGGATGATGAGTTCTAAGGAATTTTCACCAATCTCAATTGTTATCTAACCGAAAGGAGTGTATTATTATGCCAAGCGATGAGGTTCGCTACACAAATAAAGTCTTTATGGCGGGCGCAATGCCTCTCTTAAAGACTATTGCTACCGATGTTCCTGAACTCAAAAAGAAGTTTGAGGGCGTGGATGCAATTTATCAAGTTTCCGCAAAGGTAAATGCGGAAGATGTTGAGGCTGTTCACTTTATTATCGAAAACGGTGAATGGACTGTTAAGCTCGGTGAATATCTCGGACAGAAGAAGATTGATGCAGAGCTTGCTTTTCCGTCAATGGAAAAGATGAATGAATTTATGAAAGGCAAGGTTGCAAACCTTCTCCCTGCTTTGAGAATTAAGAACTTCGGCAAGTTCTTGAAATTTATGCAGGTCCTCCTCAAGATGTCATCACTTTTGGGCATCAAAGACCCTGACAGCGTTGATGAACCAACTGCAATTCTTCTTTGCAAGCTTTATTTCTACTTGCTTTCATCAGGTATCTCACAGCTTAATAAGCTCGGACATCCCGATATTCACGAATGGGCACTTAAATCACCAGACCGTTGCTATCAATGGGAGGTTATTGGCCATCCTGAATGTACAGCGTATATTCGTATCAAGGCAGGCAAGTCAAGAGCCGGCAGAGGCGAGTACAAGAGAGCAAAGCCGTTCTTCAATATGAAGTTCGACTGTCCAAAATCTGCTCTTATGATTCTTCTCGGCACAGGCGATATGTTCAAGATGACTGCTGAAAAGCAACTCATTATGGACGGCGGTCCTGAGTTCGGCGTTCAAATCGGCGACTATATGATGCTTGTCGGAGCACTTGCTTCATAAACAAACTTATTCAATAAAACACCTTGGATTTTAATTCAAGGTGTTTTTTATATAGAAAAATCGTTTGTGCAACCTAAAGTTGACAAATAATTGCTGGAAATCCATACAGATTGTTGCTATAATTATTGTATGAAACGGAGGGCATTATATGGATTTGGGTCAACGATTAAAACAGCTTCGTACAGAAAAACATTTGTCACAGGAAACCGTGGCGTTTGAACTCAATGTATCACGACAGGCGGTTGCAAAGTGGGAAAATAATGCTTCAAAACCGAGTACAGCAAATCTTATGGCAATTTGTGATTTGTACGGAATATCATTAGATGAATTGATTTCAAATAAATCGAATGAATATTCGGCAGAACATTCAGAACCGAATAAGTCAAAAGAAAAAATGGCAATCGTAATTCTTTCCGTTGTCGGCGGAATGTTGCTGATATTATCTGTGATTTTGACTGTGTGGGCAAAAGGAATGTCCGTTCCCGATAATATAATCGGCTATGCAGACGCACCAACAATTATTTTTGTCACTTCATCACCGTGGCTTTTATATGTTTTGTATATGCTTGTCGGAATAATTATGCTAACTATAATTACCTTGTTGTTAAAGTTAAAGAAAAAATAAAATCGAGGCTACGGATTTCCGTAGCCTCTTTGTGTACTCAGCAGTTAGTTACAACCGCAACCGCAGTCGTTGTTGTTGAAACCGCCACATAAAAGAAGGATGATGATAAGGATAATTACCCAAGAAGAATTACCGCATCCGCAATTATTGCAACAACCCATTGTGCGACCTCCTTTCGTGTTTTCTAACTCATACTATGAAAATCGCACGGAAGTGTTACAACCGAAAAAAGCACACCGATTTTTCGATGTGGTTTGCGGAATGTATTGTCTTATTGTCGCTTAAAAGGATATGAACACCGTAGGGGCGAACTGTGTTCGCCTAATTACTTTCATTTTTCATAAATAAAATAGCTCCCCTTTATATCAAAAGGGAAGCCGTGTTTGATTATGTAGCTTTTTAGCCCAAAAACTTTGTCATCTCAAGTGCCGCATTTACGTCGCCGTCAACAGTAATCTTGCCGGTTGTGAATGCAACAACAGGGTTGAGCTTGCCGTTGATAAGCTTAATCCAGTTTGTGCCGTTGATGTGGATAATAGCATTTCTGTCATAATATTCATAAGGCTCAACATGCACCTGTCCATCTTTTATTTCTATGTAAAAAATGCCGTTAACTGCTTTGCCTTCAATGTTAATCTGAAAAGCCATTGTACCTTGTACGTTTGAAACATCTGCGTTGTAGAATTTTGTTCTGGTAGCTGCTACGATTGATTCATATGTCATACCTGCCATGATAATTCCTCCTTAAAATTTATTATACCTATATTTTATCATACAATATTCATAAATGCAATAGCACTTTTATAGGTAGAATTACCAAAAAACAAGGCATTTTGGGTGCTCTTTTATATTTATGGTATATTGAATGTTGTCTGATTTTGTGATAAAATATTTCAGTAATTTAATGATAGCGAGGAATTTTTATGTCTGAATACAGAAATATGACAAAAGATGAGCTTCTTGCAGAAAAAGAAACTCTCCTTAAAAAGTTTGATGAATTTAAGGCAATGGGTCTTAATCTTGATATGTCAAGAGGTAAGCCTTCAAAGGAACAACTTGATCTTTCAATGGATATGCTTAAGCCTATTGATTATACAGAGGACGGTTTTGATGTTCGTAATTACGGACTTCTTGACGGTATCAAGAGCTGTAAGCAACTTTTTGCTGATTTGCTCGGTGTTGAAGCAAAGAATATCATAATCGGTCCGTCAGCTTCTTTGAATCTTATGTATGATTATATCTGCCAGTGCTATTGCGAGGGTGTTCTCGGCTCAACTCCTTGGTGCAAGCTTGACGAGGTTAAATTCCTTTGTCCTGTTCCGGGTTATGACAGACACTTCACAATTTTGGAACACTTCGGCATCAAAATGATTAATGTTCCTATGACAAGCGAAGGTCCTGATATGGATGTTATCGAAGAACTTGTAAAGGACGAATCCGTAAAGGGTATGTTCTGCGTGCCTAAGTATTCAAACCCACAGGGTATCACTTTCTCTGATGACACAGTTCGCCGTATTGCTTCTCTCAAGCCGGCTGCAAAGGACTTTAGAATTGTTTGGGATAACGCATATTGCGTTCACGATATTAAGGACGAGGGCGACACACTTCTCAACATCTTTGATGTTTTGGGTGATAACGAGGATATGGTTATTGAGGTTTGCTCAACTTCAAAGATGACTTTCCCCGGTGCAGGTGTTTCTGCACTTGCCGCAAGTGATGCAAATATCGCACAAATCAAGAAAAGACTTAACTGCGAAACAATCAGCTATGACAAGATGAATCAGCTTCGCCATGTAAAGTTCTTTGGCAATGTTGACGGACTTCTTGCTCATATGAAGAAGCACGCAGCTATTATGAAGCCAAAATTCGATATGGTTATCGAGCATCTTGAAAATGAACTCGGCGGTTTGGGTATCGCTGAATGGCTCGACCCTAAGGGCGGATATTTCATCAGCCTTGATGTTATGAACGGCACTGCAAAGAGAGTCGGCGAGCTTTGCAAGGAAGCAGGCGTAACTCTTACAACAGTTGGTGCAACTTATCCGTATGGTGACGACCCTAACAACAGCAACATCCGTATTGCTCCGTCACTTCCACCTGTTGCAGAACTTGACCTTGCAACACAAATCCTTTGCACAAGCGTAAAACTTGCTGCAATAGAAAAGTTGGTGGGCTAATGCAAGTAGGTGCTTCATCATCCTGCTTCTTTCCGTTGGTAACGGAAAAGTCGCTTGATAATGTTTTATCTCTCGGCTTCAAGCAAACAGAGGTGTTTTTCAACACTTCTTCAGAGCTTGAGGAGCCGTTTGTAAAGCAACTTCGCAAAAATGCGGACGACCACGGAGCAAAGATTTTGTCCGTTCATCCGTTTTCATCAGCGCTTGAAAGCAACTGCATTTTTGCCGAATATGAGCGTAGATATGACGATTTTATCGGACTGTATCAAAAGCATTTTCACGCTGCCGCTCTCCTCGGTGCAAAGAATGTTGTTATTCACGGCTCGGTTGCCGTCCAAAAGAGAAATATGAGCGAGGAATTCTATTTCGACCGCTTCGCTTCTCTTGTTGAACTCGGCAAAAAAGAGGGCGTCAATGTTTGTCAGGAAAATGTTGTTCGCTTCAGAAGTCAAAGTGTTGATTTCCTTAAAAAAATGAGAGATTATCTCGGCGATGATTTTCATATGGTGTTTGATGTAAAACAGGCTATTCGTTGCGGCTACGACCCGTTTTATGTTGCCGATGAATTTAAAAATGAAATCACACATATTCACTTGAGCGACAACACCCCAGAGGTTGATTGTATGCCTCCGGGCAGGGGAACTTTCGATTTCAAGCGCTTGTTCCAAATGATGAACGATGCCGATTATAAGGGCGGATATGTGATAGAAATTTATTCAAAAGGCTATGATGTTATGAATGAATTAGCCTTTAGCAAACAGTATTTGGACAGTATTAAATTATGAATAAGTTAAGCAACAAGACAAAGGGAATTTTATGTATACTCTTTTCCGCATTATGTTTTAGCGGAATGAGCTCATTTATCAATCTTTCGGGGGATATTCCTGTCCCTCAAAAGGTGTTTTTCCGCAATCTTGTTGCTCTTTTTTTCGCTTCGGCGGTTTTGCTGAAAAATCACGAACCGTTTAAACCGACCAAAGGCTGCCTAAAATATCATTTTTTGCGTTCGGGAGTCGGTCTTTTGGGAGTGTTCGGCAATTTTTATGCCACAACCCATATGGCACACACGGCAGATGCGGCAATGCTCAACAAACTTTCGCCGTTTGCAACATTGCTGTTCTCCGCAATTTTCCTCAAAGAAAAGGTTAAGCCAAAACAGGCAGTAGCGATTGTTGTTGCTTTTGTCGGTGCAATGTTCGTTATCAAGCCGACAATGTCAAACATTGAGATTGTGCCGTCAATCGCAGGGTTTGTGGGCGGACTCAGCGCAGGTGCGGCATATACTTGCGTTCGTCATATGGCTAATAAGGGCGAAAACGGCAGGTTTACTGTATTTTTCTTCTCGCTCTTTTCGGTTGCTGTCACAGCACCTTATCTGATTTTCAATTATTCTCCTATGACGGGCAAACAGTTCTTGTATCTTATGCTTGTCGGCCTTTGTGCCGCAGGCGGTCAGTTCGGAATTACCGCCGCATATGGCTTTGCTCCAAGCAGCGAAATCTCAATTTTTGACTATTCGAATATTGTGTTCACAGCTATTGAAGGCTACTTTTTCCTCGGCCATCAAGTGCCTGACACCCTATCTATAGTGGGCTACACAATCATCATTGCCATGGCAGTTTGGATGTTTATATACAATAACAAGGATAACTCTCTCAAAAAGGCATAGTACGAACTATATATAGATTTGTTGTTTTTCTTGCATTTTTCTATATGTTGTGGTATAATAGCAATTGTTCAATAAGAAACAACTGTTGCATTGGAGGAAAATGCTATGAAATGTCCGTTTTGCGGTTATACCGAAAGCAAGGTTATCGATTCTCGACCGACCGACGAAAATGAGCGTATTCGCCGCCGCAGAGAGTGTATTCAGTGTTCAAAAAGGTTCACCACCTATGAAACCATAGAGGATGTTCCTGTTATTGTAATCAAAAAAGATAGGTCAAGAGAAGTCTTTGACAGAAATAAAATTCTCAAAGGTATGCTTCGTGCCTGCGAAAAGCGTAAGGTTACCGTTGCAGAACTTGATGAAAAGATTGATGAAATCGAGGCACAGCTTCAGTCATCGGTTGACCGTGAGGTTTCTTCATCTCGTATCGGTGAGCTTATTATGGAAAAGCTCAAGGAAATTGACGAAGTTGCCTATGTTCGTTTTGCGTCGGTTTACAAGGAATTTGATTCTGCCGAATCATTCCGTGATGAACTTGCAAAACTCGGTGAATAAATAAAAAATAAGTGCTTCCTCTGTTTAGGGGAAGCATTGTTGTTTTGTATAACAAAAACGAGGCTCTTTTGAACCTCGTTTTTATATTTAATCCATATGTGTGTTTGTCTTTTTCGGATTGGTGTTCGGCTCTTTTTGCTTGATTTCCTCTTTGCTCTTTCTGCCGTTCTTGCTGTTTCGTTTTTCGTTGAGTTCCAAATCAATGAACATCATAAAGAAACTGATTGTCAGCAATGCACAGCACACCCAAATAGCCTTTACACCGAGTTGCTTTGTTATAATACTGCCAAGACCTGCACCGATTGCAAACACGCCGATAACGCTGAAATATACGATTGCCTTTTCTCTGATTTTTTTATCCTTGTACTGAAAATATGCAAACAGCGAAACGATTGCGCTTCTCATATTGCCTATGCACATTGTGGATGCGTAAACCTGACCACGAACCTTGTGGAATGTTTGCACCTGCATTGCACATACAAATGAAACAAGGGCATTTGCAAGTGCGTTGTGTTTTTGTGAAATGAACCCGACAGAAAACAAAAGCACAATTTCGCAAAGAATAATGATTTGTCGCCAGTGTATTTTTTCAAGATATTTGAAATGGTAATGCACATGCTCCGCAACATATGTGCCCACCATAAATGATATTAACGGCACTAAATATCTCACACAGCTTTTGAATTCGCCCTGAAAGAGGTGTGAACTCATCAAAACAATGTTTCCCGTTTGAGCGTTTGCAAAAACCTCATCTCTGCACATATATGTGTAGGCATCCTGAAATCCGCCAGAGAGCACAACAAATATTGCTGTTATGAACGAATCGGACATCTGTGATATTTTCACTTTTTTAAAAAACGATTTCATTTTGTATCCCTTCGTTTATTTTTTGTCAAAATGATTATATCACAGGTAATTTTTGTGTTCAATAAATTGTTGCCTTTTTTGTTAAGTTTAACAAATTTTCCAAAAAAACCGACATATTAGCATAATTTTTGACTATATAATTGCACTTTATTTTTATTTATGTTATTATTATTTTTGGTGATTATATGACTTTAAAATTTAACAACGGAAAATTCAGAATCCTTATGATAGCCGACACCCAAGAGGGTGCAAAGGTTAATTCAGATACAATCAAACTTATTGAAGCTTCTCTCGACAGAAGTCAGCCGGATTTGGTTATTTACAGCGGTGACCAAATTTGGGGTAAGCATAGCTTCAAGGGAGATGCCGATAAGGTAAAAGAGGTGCTCTCAATTCTTGTTGAGCCTGTTATAAAACGAAAGATTCCTTTTGTAATCTGCTTTGGCAATCACGACAGACAGGTCGGACTTACAAACGAGGAACAGTTCGAGATTTACAAAACCTTTGAGGGCTTTGTCGGTGAAAGTGATGACGGTGTTGACGGAGTCGGCAACCATTGCTTCGAGATTAAGGACGGCGATGAAGTTAAGTTCTTGCTTTATACAATCGACAGCCACAGCAATCTCAAGGTAGGCTACGACTGTGTGCACGAAAATCAGATTGATTGGTATCGAGCAATTCGTGACAGCTATGAGCAAAAACTCGGCAAGGTTGTGCCGAGCGTTGTTATTCAGCATATTCCTGTGTGCGAGGTCTTTGACCTGCTCAAAAAGGTTAATTTCACAAAGCGTGGCTCTGTAAGAGGCTTTAGAACTCACGAGGGCGAATACTTTGTGCTCAAAAAGGATAGGGTAAACAAGGAAGCGTTTATGAAAGAATCTCCTGCCGACCCACAGGTTAACAGCGGAGAATTTGACGCTATGTGCGAAAAGGGCGATGTAAAGGGTATTTACTTCGGTCACGACCACAACAATTCCTTTAACGGCGAAATCAACGGCGTTGATGTTGGCTACACTCAAGGCGCAGGATTCAATGTTTACGGTCCGGGTATGGACAGAGGCACAAGAGTTATCGACCTTTTCACCGACGGTCATATTGAAACCTATGATATGCGTTATAAAGATATTGTCGGCAGAAAAGTGGACAATCCGCTCAAGTATATCGTTATGCAGCTTTGCCCGACGAATACTTTTGACGCCGTAACCCGCATTGTCAAAGCGTTTGTTACAATCGCAGTTATTCTCGTTATTATTCTTTTGCTCACAACTTTTCTAAAATAAAATATTTTTAACCGAATTAAGGCTCCAAATATAAATCAAAAAACCGACCAAGGCTCCCCTTTTAATGTTATAAAGGGGAGCTGTCGCATTTTATGTGCGACTGAGGGGTTAAAAGGATATAACAAATGAATTTAGTGCGATTGAGGGGTTAAAAGGAATTAGGCGACCGCAGGTCGCCCCTACGATATTTCCAAACATTCTTTTTGGCGTTTCTAAATTTTGCTGTACCGATTACGGCAAAAAATAATAATTGTCTGCAACTTTTTGGTGTTCTGAACTGTTATAATAGTGAAAGGACCTTTCAGAGAGGAGGCGAAATGATGACAGAAGAAAAGTTTATACAAGCTGTCAAAAGAAACAGTCAGAGATTGTTTGTCATAGCGTTTTCGTATTTAAAGAATAAACACGATGCCGAGGACGCTTTGCAAAACACATTTTTAAAGCTGTGGAAAAGTAAAATTGAATTTAATGATGATTTGGGAATTGATAAATGGCTTACAAAGGTGCTTGTCAATGATTGTAAAAACTTTTTCAATCTGTCATTCAGGCAAAATAAATCTATTGAAGAAGTTTACGATGTTTCAACATTCGATAAATATTTTAATGTGGATTTATACAATGCTGTTATGTCGCTTAATAAAAAAGAGCGTTTGTGCGTGATTTTGTTTTATTATGATGATTTGACAATAAGCGATATTTCAAATGTGACAGGTATTAAAGAATCAACGGTAAAATCATTGCTTAAACGCTCAAGAAACAAATTGAAACTTAAGTTGGGAGATGAATGGATATATGAACAATAAGGAAAAGTTTAAGAGCACATTTTCAAATTTTACTCCGTCTGATGAGTGTATGGAAAAGATTTGCAATATTACAACCGAAAATAAAAAGGTTAAAGGATTTGTCGGATATAAGCGTTTGGCGTCTGCAATGCTTGCGTTTGCAATACTTGTTACAGGTAGCGGTTTGGGAGCAAATGCCGTTATCAAAAATAAAAAATCCAATCAATCTTTCGGTGTGGTTGTTGCATATGCGGATGAGCAGGTTAATATTATCAGAGGAACAAGGCAAAAAGTTCGTAACGGTTTGTATTTTGCACCTGCCGATGATAAAAAAGAATGTGAAAAGCAGTATAAAAAAGCTCAAAAAGATTATAATGAAATGCAAAAAGAAATTGAAGGTTTTGATGAAAACGAACCTTCTCAACTTCGTGGAATACTTCAAACCGATATTTATGATGAAAATAATAATGTGCAGGGTAAATTGTACAGTACACAATCTGGTTTTTTTGTTGCTGATGTAAATGATTTTACAAATGTTAAGTCTATGACCGTTGAAAATAAAAGCCCGGACGGATTTATACAACTTGAATGGTCCGGACTGTCGGACCTTTTGGAAAATCAAAAAGAAGAAACCGTTGATGAAGATAATCCTTATTCGTTATTTCTGAATCATAAGCTTACGCTTACCGGCGACCAATTGCGTGAAAGTCAAAATTCATTTGGCAAATATGCTTATGAGGTTATTTGGGTATCGGCTTATGAATATTTTGAAGCGTACGGAACGAATTATAAAAAAGATTACAAGGCTTCTGAAATTAAGGATAAAATAACTTTTACCTTTGAATATGAGGACGGAACAAAACAAAGCACAAGCATAGATATTTCGTTTGATGATTACGGACATATGATTGTATCATAAATAAAAACCTCACGGATACGCTTTTGTATCCGTGAGGCTTTTTATTGCTCGATATAATCCCTGACTCCTTGCAGGAATTTGTCCATTTCTTCGTCTGTGCCGATGGTTATACGCACATAATTGTTGATTCTCGGCTGGTTGAAGTATCTGATAAATATCTTCTTCGTCTTTAGGTATTCAAACATATCTTTGATGTCGAGCTTGTCATTTGTTGCCATAATAAAGTTTGTTTGAGAATCAAGAACCTCAAAGCCGAGTGACCTCAATTCATCGGTAACTCTCTGCCTTGTCGCTTTAATCATTGCAACCGTTTTGTTGAAATATTCAACATCGTTCATCGCTTCAACACCCATTGCGATTGAAAGTGCGTCAACCGTGTATGAATTGTAGCTGTTCTTCACCGCTTCAAGGGTGTTTATCAGCGTTTCACTGCCGATTGCAAAACCGATTCTTATTCCCGCAAGACTTCTTGATTTTGAAAATGTGCCCGTAACAAGCAGATTTTCGTATTTCTTTGTGAGCGGTACGCTTGTTTCACCGCCAAAATCACAATATGCCTCGTCAATGATAACAACGCAGTCTTGATTGAAGTTGAGGATTTTCTCAATAAATTCCGTGCTCTCTCCGAGCGAAGTCGGAGCGTTCGGGTTCGGAATAACTACACCGCCGTTTTCTGCCTTGTAGTCATCGGCGTTGATTCTGAAATTCCCGTCAAGTTTTGGGTTTGTGTATTCAATGTTGAAAAGACTGCACCAAACAGGATAAAAACTGTATGTGATGTCTGGGAAGGCAATAGGCTTGTCGCTGTTGAAAAACGACTGAAAGGCAAGCGCCAAAACATCGTCCGAGCCGTTGCCGACAAAAACATTTTTTGCTTCAACACCGTAGAAATTTGCAATAGCCTGCTTCAAAGGCATACTGTCAGCTTGAGGATAAAATCGCAGTTTGTCCGTGTCAAATTTTTTCAGAGCCTCAACAGCTTTGGGTGATGGGGGATATGGATTTTCGTTTGCGTTAATCTTCACAATATCCTTGTCTTTGCTTTGCTCACCCGGTGTGTACGGTTCAATATTTCTCAAATTGTTTTTCCATAAATCATTCATTCTTATCACCTTTTAACATATTAGCACATTAAAGCGTTAAATGCAATATAAAAAACAAAAATTTTCTCTTGACATTGGGGCGTGCTTTATGTATAATATCATTGCTGTAAAGAACAAATACTTTACAAAGGCAAAATACTTTACAGGGAGGGTTCGTATGGCTAAGAATCTTGAGATTTCGTATCTTTTGGATTTTTACGGTGAATGCTTAACAGAAAAGCAGAGAAGTTTTATTGACTTCTATTATAACGACGATCTCTCTTTGTCAGAAATCGCAGAGAACGAAAATATCACCCGTCAGGGTGTGCGTGACGCTATCAAAAGGGCAGAAAACACTCTTATTGATTTGGAAAACAAGCTGGGCTTTGCAAAGAAAAGTTCGGAGCTTACCAAATGCCTGAATGACATCAGCGAGTGTGCGGATCAAATTTATGATTTCAACCTCACCACAAATGTGTCAAAGGATATAAACGATAATGTCGCAAAGATTAAGGCTCTGTGTGAATATCTAAATAGGATGTGATTACTTGGCATTTGAAGGACTCAGCGAACGCCTTGAAAATTCATTTAAAAAACTTCGTGCCAAGGGTAAACTTACCGAGGCAGATGTTAAAGAAGCTATGCGTGAGGTGCGACTTGCACTTCTCGAAGCCGATGTAAACTACAAGGTTGCAAAAGAATTCACCAACAAAGTTACCGAGCGTGCTATCGGTGACGATGTTATGGAAAATCTGACTCCGGGTCAGATGGTTATCAAGATAGTTAATGAGGAACTTACCGAACTTATGGGCGGTACAGAATCTCGTCTTTCTATCGCAAAGCACCCGCCAACCGTTCTTATGATGTGCGGTTTGCAAGGTTCGGGTAAAACAACTCATTCCGGCAAACTTGCATTGAAACTTAAAAAAGACGGTCACAGACCGCTTCTTGTAGCCTGCGACGTTTATCGTCCGGCTGCTATCAAACAGCTTCAGGTTGTCGGTTCACAGATTGATGTTCCCGTGTTTGAAATGGGCACAATCAATCCTGTCAACATTGCCGAGGAGGCTATCAAGCACGCTAAAGACCACGGCTATGACTATGTTATCATAGATACCGCAGGTCGTTTGCATATTGATGAGGCTCTTATGGAGGAGCTTCAAAATATTCGCTCAACGGTTCATCCAAATGAGATTTTGCTCGTTATCGATGCAATGACAGGTCAGGACGCAGTAAATGTTGCAAAGAGCTTTAATGAATCGCTCGGTATTGACGGCGTTATTCTCACAAAGCTTGATGGTGACACCCGAGGCGGTGCGGCGCTTTCTGTTCGTGCCGTAACAGGCAAGCCAATCAAATTTGTCGGCACAGGCGAAAAACTCGAAAATCTTGAGGTTTTCCATCCGGCAAGAATGGCATCCCGTATTCTCGGAATGGGCGATGTGCTTTCATTTATCGAAAAGGCCGAAATGGCTCTTGACGAAAAGAAAGCAGCCGAGCTTGAAAAGAAACTCGCAAAAAACAAATTCGACTTTAATGACTTGCTTGATCAGTTTGAGCAAATCGAGCGTATGGGCTCGCTCAAGGACACAATCAAGATGATTCCGGGTATCGGCAAGCAGATTAAAGATGAAGATATAGACGAAAGGGCATTTGACCGTTTGAGATGTATCATTTACTCAATGACAAAGCAAGAACGAGCAAACCCTGAAATCATCAATCCGTCTCGCAAACGCCGTATTGCGGCAGGTTCGGGCACAAGCATTGAAGATGTCAACAAACTTATGACTCAGTTCAAGCAAATGCAAAAGATGGTTAAGCAGGTCGGCGGTCGCAAAGGACCTAAGGTCAGCAAAAAGATGCGTCGCTTGATGCAGCAAAATCCTGAAATGGCTCAAAAAATGATGGGTCAAACAGGTGGTAACAATAATCCGTTCGGATTTTAATAAATCGTATTAACCCAATTAAGTTTTTTATAAATTTGGTTGATAATTATAACTATATATTTGGAGGTAAGAAAAATGGCAGTAAAAATCAGACTTCGCAGAATGGGTGCAAAGAAAGCTCCTTTCTATCGTGTAGTAGTTGCAGATTCAAGATATCCTCGTGACGGTCGTTTCATCGAAGAAATCGGAACATACAACACAATGGTTGACCCGGCTGAAATTAAGATTGACGCTGATAAGGCTAAGAAGTGGATTGCAAACGGTGCTCAGCCAACTGACACAGTTAAGTCAATTCTCAAAAAAGAAGGCATTCTTTAATCTTGCATCAAAACAAGATTATAGTAGGAGGTGTTTTCTTTGGAGGAATTGTTGATATCCATTACAAAGGGTCTTGTTGATGATCCAACCAAAGTTTCCGTTGATATTGACGAGCCGAACGAAGAAGGCGTAACAGTTTATCATCTTCATGTTGCAGAGGGTGATATGGGCAGAGTTATAGGCAAGCAGGGCAGAATAGCCAAGGCTATCCGTGTTGTAATGCGTGCCGCAGCTACCCGCAATGATGCAAAAATATCAATCGAAATTGATTAATCCTAAAATCCCGTTTTTTGACGGGATTTTTTTCTTGCACAGCAAACTTTCAATAATTATATTTTGTTGCATAACCGCTAAAGGTATGTTATATTTATATCGGTGATAAAATGAAACAGTATTTGGAAATAGGAAAAATAAATAACACTCACGGTTTGCGTGGTGAAGTAAAAATGCTTATGTGGTGCGATGATATTGACTACATCAAGCAGTTAAAAACTGTGTATCTTGATGATGAGGGCAAAAAACCTTTAACTCTCTTGTCGGCTCGTCAGCAAAAGAATGTCGCTATTCTCAAGTTCGCTGAAATTACAACTATTGATTCGGCGGAAGAATTGAAAAATAAGGTTTTGTACTGCAACAGAGACGATGCCGTTATTGATGACGACGCTCATTATTTGGCAGATATTATCGGCTGTGCAGTTGTTGATGTTGACACAAACGAGAAATACGGCAAAATTACGGATGTTCTCAATTACGGCGCAAGTGATATTTATGATGTTGAACAGAACGGCAAGCATATCTTGATTCCTGCAATTGATGATGTTGTTGTTGAGATTGACACAGAAAATCAGACGGTTCGCATAAAACCGATGAAAGGACTTTTTGATGAGAATTGATATAATGACGCTTTTCACCGATATGTGCGACAGCGTGCTCGGTGAAAGCATTATCGGCAGAGCAAGAAGTGCGGGCAAGGTGGAGATTAACACCGTTGACATTCGTGATTATACCAAGGACAAGCACCGCAGGGTTGACGACAAGCCTTACGGAGGCGGAATGGGTATGATTATGGCGCCTCAGCCTATTTACGATTGCTTTAACGCTATTTGTGATGAAATCGGGGCAAAACCGCACCTTTTGTATATGACTCCGCAGGGCAAAACTCTCACACAAGACAGAGTCAAGGAGCTTGCACAGATGGATAATATTGCCATTTTGTGCGGTCATTATGAGGGCATTGATGAGCGTGTCATAGAGGAACTTCAACCGGAGGAAATCTCAATAGGCGATTATGTTCTCACCGGAGGCGAATTGCCTGCTCTTATCGTTGCAGACAGCATTTCCCGTATGCTTCCCGGCGTTCTTTCGGACGATGAATGTTTTGAGGACGAAAGCCATTTTAACTCGCTTTTGGAATATCCGCAGTATACTCATCCGGCAGAGTGGAACGGCAGGAAAGTGCCCGAAGTTTTGCTTTCCGGACATCATCAAAATGTTGATGTTTGGCGCAGACAGCAGTCTATTAAAAGGACTTTTGAGCGCAGACCCGATATGTTCGAAAAGGCAGAGCTTTCAAAGAAAGACAAACTGTATCTTTCAGAACTTAAAGCAAATGAAAAATAAGGTTGAAGTTTTTGTTAAATCTGCACAAATAAAGTGATTTTTTGTTGGCTATAATTAAGTAGTTAAACGAAGTTTGTTTTTTTAAGTTGACGATTGCAAAAATAGTGATATAATACCATTGTAAAGATAAATAATTAAGTAGTAAAAGACTGCTATGTTTTAAGATTAGTTGAGAGGTATTATTATGTTCGTAAAAGATGTAACTGTTGAAAATCAGGTTGGCTTGCACGCTCGTCCTGCAACCTTCTTTATCCAAAAGGCTAACGAATTTAAGTCATCTATCTGGGTAGAAAAGGAAGAGAGAAGAGTGAATGCAAAGTCACTTTTGGGTGTTCTTTCACTCGGCATTATGGGTGGCACAGACATCAGAATTATTGCTGACGGCTCTGATGAGGAAGAAGCAGTAGAGGGTCTTGTAGCACTTGTAAAGAGTGGTTTTAACGACTAATTTACAATAACAAAACGGTACGATTTGATTGTCGTACCGTTTTTTATTTTGCTTGGTATATAATAAATAAGCGGTAAAGACAAAATCTTTACCGCTTTGTTTCGTTTTGGATTAGCCCTCTTTGTGCTGTGCGTTCGAGATACCCTGACGGATTCTGCGAACATCTGTAAGTGCTTTGTAGAGTGCATCGTCAATTGAAAGGAGAGTGTCGTCTGCATAGTTGTTAACTGCTGTGAGCATCTCTCTTGACTTATTTTGCGCTGATGTAACCATCTCGTTTGCCTGTGTTGTAGCATTGCTCAAAATTTCGCTTGCTTGGTTTTGAGATTCGGTTACCATCTGCTTGCCCTGCTCATTTGCCTTTGCAATGATGTCGGCAGCTTCAGCCTGTGCAGTCTTTGTGATTTCATCCTTGGCAACAAGCTCTCTTGCTTCTTCCTGTGCCTTCTTGATGATTTCCGCAGCTTCTTTCTTTGCTTCGTCAAGAATTGTGTTTCTTGAGTCAACAATAGCCTTTGCCTGCTTTGTTTCCTGCGGTGTGTTGAGTCTGATGTCCTCAATGATAGTCTTTATTTTATCAACATCGACAGCACACTTTTTAGAAAGCGGAATGGATGTAGCGTCGTCAAGCACATCCTCAAGATCTTCAAGTAAAATATCAGTATTAGTCATTTTGTTGATCTCCTTTGCATCTTTTATAAATATCGTTTATGATTTCTTTCGGAACGAATGAAGAAATATCCCCTCCGAGAGCACAAACCTCTTTTACCATACTTGATGACAAAAACATATTTTTGCCTTCAGAGGTTAAAAATATGGTTTCAACCTTTGGGTAAAGTGATTTGTTTGTAAGTGCCTGCTGAAATTCGTATTCAAAATCCGACATAGCACGCAAGCCCTTAACTATTGCGACTGCGCCTTTTTGCTCTGCATAGTTGACCAAAAGGCCGTCATATGTATCAATTTTTACATTTTCGGAGTGTACTGTCCTTTTTAGCAGGTCAATGCGTTCCTCAATAGTAAACAGTGATGTCTTTTTTGACTTGTTGCTCATTACCAAAACGATAACCTCGTCAAATAATTCGGCTGCTCGTTCGATAATGTCAAGGTGTCCGAGGGTTACGGGATCAAAACTTCCCGGACAAATTGCAATTTTCATTTTCGCTAACCCTTTCTGTAATAGGTGAGCAATGTCTTGCCGTATTTTTTTTGCTTTGAGATTTGCCAAGAGTCAACCTCTTGCGGAAGTTCCTCGTCTTTGGCAGTTTCGCAAATAATCACGCCGTCCTCGCTCATAAGCTTTGTGAGGCTTGGCAAGCAATCCACAACAAGGTTTTGGTGATACGGCGGGTCTAAAAATGCAATGTCAAAGTTGTCTTTTTTCATCAAAAAACTCTTTGCATCCGAAAAAACCAAATTGGCTTTGTCGGTAATTCTGCATCTTTCAAGGTTGCCCTCAATGATTTTGTATGCACTTCTGTTGCTTTCAACAAAGGTGCACACCCTTGCTCCTCGTGAGAGTGCCTCGATTCCGAGCTGACCCGAGCCTGCAAAAAGGTCAAGCACTTTTCTGTCCTCTATTTCAAATTGAATAGAGCTGAACAACGCTTCTTTTGTGGCTTGTGTTGTCGGTCTTGTGACATCGTCGCCGCCCAAAGTTTCAAGATTTCGTCCTCTTAAAGAGCCTGTAATTACTTTCATAAAAACATTTCCTTAATTTTTTACTATTATATTATACAGATACAACTGCTTTTCGTCAAGTTTTCTTTTGTATTTTAATCATTTCTGTAATATTGGTAGACACTTTCAGCGTTTGTTTTCGATATTCCGCCGACCGCCGAAAGTTCCTCAACGCTTGCTTCCTTGATTGCGGAAATCGTTTTAAACTGCTTCATAAGTGCTTTTGCCTTTTTTTCTCCTATGCCGTCTATTTTGAGCAGGGAAGAACTAAAAGATGATTTTTGGTGCTTTTTGTGGTGATAGGTGATTGCAAATCTGTGCACCTCCTCTTGTATGCGAGACACAAGGGTGAACGCACTTCTGTGCGAATTAATTTCTATTTCACCGCCGTCATATGCTATTGCTCTTGTTCGGTGCTTGTTGTCTTTTACCATACCAAAGACAGGCACATCAATGTTCATCTTTGCGATAACAGGGAGCACGGCGTTGACCTGCGGTTGACCGCCGTCAAGCAAAATCAAATCAGGCAAAATCTTAAATGTGCTTTCCTCGTCGTCCTCGTAGTAATGCTTAAATCTGCGTTCCAAAACTTCGTTCATTGAGCCGACATCGTTTTGTCCGTCAAAGCCTTTTATAGCAAATCGCTTGTACGCTTTTTTCATCGGTCTGCCGTTGTGGAACACAACCATTCCTGCAACATTGTCTGCACCGAATGTGTGCGAAATATCGTAGGATTCAATGTATTCCGGAGGTTTCGGTAAACCTAAAAGTTCTGCCAATTCCTCAAGTGCGGCGAATTCTTTTCCGAGTCTGCCTTGATTTTGCGCAAGGTGTTCGTTTGCGTTTTTTATACAAAGATTAACAATCGACAAATGCTCGCCCTTTTGCGGATGGATGAATTCAAGCTTTTTGCCACGCTGACTTTCAAGATATTCGTGCAAAAGCTCCTCTTCCGATATTTCGCCGTCAACTGCTATTCTGCCCGGAATGTCGGAACGCATAGAATAATATCTCTCAATCAAGTCAAATCGTGCTTCTGCAAGGTCGTCAACGCTGTCAATTATCCAGTGCTCGCTGTCAACAAGTTTGCCGAATTTGAAGCGGATAACCTCAAAACAAGCCTTTTTGTTGGAGTTGACAAGTGCAAAAACATCTTCTTCCGGAACATTGATTGACACTACCTTTTGCTTCTCTTCAAGGTTGCGGATTGCCTTTATTCTGTCACGGAGTTTTGCGGCTTTTTCGAATTCCATCGCTTCGGAATATTCGTACATTCGCTTTTCCATATCCTCAACGGATTTGACTGCTCCGCCTTTCAAAAACGCTATTGCATCGTTGATTGAGGCTTGATAGTCCTCCTTGGATATTCTGCCGTTGCACGGTGCGGAGCAAATTCCCATAAATCCGTTTAGGCACGGACGGGATTTGTTGTAGTCCTTTGGGAATTTCTTGTTGCATTGCGGAAGTTTGAAAATTCTCAATGTTTCCTCAACTGCGTTTTTAACAGAAAAGTTGGAAACAAACGGACCAATATAGGTCGCTCCGTCATCGAGCACTTGCTTTGCTTCGCTGATTTTTGGAAATTCCTCTTTTGTGATTTTGATATAGTTGTAGCCCTTGTCGTCTTTCAAAAGAATGTTGTACTTTGGCGTGTGCTGTTTGATGAGCGAACATTCAAGCACAAGAGCTTCAAATTCGGTATCGCACAAAATGTAGTCGAAATCGTCCACATTTTCAACCATCCTGATAACTTTCAGTGAGTGGTTGCTGTGTGAGCCGAAATAGGAGGATACACGGTTTTTCAGTGCCTTTGCCTTGCCGATGTATATTATTTTTTTGTCCTTGTTCTTCATAATATACACGCCGGGATTGAGTGGCAATGCCATTGCTTTTTTTCGCAATTCTTTTTCTGTCAAGGTGTATCCTCCTTTCGATTTTATTTTGTCATTTTATTTGCTTTTCTTTCAACAAGAGGTCACAATTCTTGATGAACCGTTGAATGTGTTGCTGTAAATATCGAGGTTTGTAACGCCTTTTGCTCTGATTGGCACATCTCTGCCGACAAGGAAGTAGTTGCTGCGGATTGTGATATTTTCGTGCACCTTGCTGTTCATTTTGCCAAATGTGATTGGCTTGATGAGAATAGCAGGACATTTTGAGTAAACAGACGGTGAGAGCAAGAATTTGTTTTCGTAAATCTCAACATCTCTTACAGGACCGCTTTCGTACCAAAACATTGAGTCATCGCTGATGAAAATATGAGCCATTTGGCTGTGCTTAAATATGTTGTGATGAATCCTAACCTTGCCTGATGTTGTGCAAAGCACATCTCTTGTAGGAATAGCGGTGAATACGCAGTTGTTGATTTCAACATTAGGACAGTAGGTTTTGTTTTCAATGATGATGTTTGATTGACGAAGATGCTTTTCGCCGATGTTTTGCGGAAGTGTTTCGTTGAATGTCACCTTGCAGGTCTTGCCCTCAAGGTCGTCAACAACGGATTTTACGGTGAAGTCGCCGGGAATTTCGTTGAGATTTGTACGGCGGTAGAACTTTGCCTTGTCGCCGGGGAAGAAGTTTTTGTGACCGCCTTGCTGATGATGTACAAATTCAAAAACAGCAGTGTTGTCGTCAACTTTTTCTTTGAATCTCATAAACGAACCGTGAACATTGATGCAGTCATCGTGTGCGTGTGAAAAATAGCTGTTTGTGATTGTGACATCACCCTTGCATCCGCAAATATGGATGAGGTCGGCAAATGATGATACAACATGTTCTTTGTCACCCTTAAATGTGATATGGTCAAAGCTCATATTTTCGCACATTTGAGAGAGCCATCCGAATCCTGCCATATAGTTTACGGTGATGTTTGTGCTTTTAACATTTGCACATTCGCCAAAGAATATACCGCAGGTGTTTCTGTTTTTGTTTGTTTGGTTTGTGAGAATGTCGCCAACCTTGAAGAACTTGTTTGTTCTGTACTTTATTTCAAGTTCGGTTGCACTTAAACGCTTCATTGATTTGATACCGGAAAAAACACCTTTTTTGTTTGGAATACGGTATACAGTGTTGCCGTCTGCACCGTGGTATACACCGTTGTAAGAATTTTCGTCATTTCTGAATTCCCAATAATTCTTCTTTGTGTATGGACTTTGCTCAAAGAAAACAACCGTGTTCTTCTTTGTATCGTCTATGTACCAAAGCTGTGAACTTGGAATTGAGAATTTGTATGTCTTGCCTTTTTTCTCGATTACTTTAAGTTCCGAGCAGTTTGGACTTGCATAACGGATTGTCAAATTGTTGATGTTTACATTTTGGCAGTTAATCATTCCAAACGAGCATATGTCACCGTGGATAACAAGTGTTGCACCGTTGCCCTTGATGTTAAAATTCTTTTTGTTTTCAATCAACATTCCAAAGTATTTTTTTGGATTTTTGAAGCTGTCTGTATTTGTAAAATGAATGTGACGCTCTTGACTGAAATCTTTAAAAAGGTGATATTCCTTGTTTTCAAAAACGAGAGTATCACCGTCATTCAAATCTTTTATCGCTTCCGTAAGCGGCACGGAAAAGCAGTTTGCGCTTCCGTATTTGTCTACCTTGATTTCCATATTTTTTCCTTTCAAAATAGGAAACTATACAAAATGGTGAATTTGCACAGTTTTCATATATCTATATATACAATAATAACAAATATGTGCTGTTCGTTCAACTATTTATTGACGAATTTTTTTAAATATTGTATCATCTATTAGAACAAACTATGAAAAGGGAGCTGATTGTGATATGACTTGGCAGGAGATATATCAATCAAAGCTTACCACCGCAGAGGAGGCTATCAAGCTTATTCATGACGGTGACAAGGTTGTAACAGGTTTTGCGTGCGGTGAACCAATACATATTGAGCGTGCGTTGGCGGCTCATTATCAAGACTACAAAGATGTTGAAATTGTAACAATGCTCACTCTTATTGAAAGTCCGTGGTCTATGCGGGAATTCAAAGGGCACATAAAGCTCAACACTCTTTTTGCATCAAAGTCCACACGAGCAGGAATTAACAGCGGTGACAGCGAATTCACCACCTCTCATTTTTATGAAATTCCTGATATTATTAAAAACTATATTTGCCCGAGAGTGTCGATAGTTATGGTTTCACCTCCGGATGAACACGGCTATGTTTCGTTTGGCACAACTGTTGACTACACAAAGGGCACAACCGATTATTGCGAGGTCGTTATTGCACAGGTCAACAAGTGTATGCCTCGTACCTTTGGCAACAGCATAAAACATGTTCGTGATTTCACTTGCTTTGTTGAATTTGACGAGGAACTTCCTGAAGTTGTTGGCGGTGAGCCAAGTGCGGTTGATATGGAAATCGGCAAAAACTGCGCTTCGCTTATCAATGACGGCGACTGCCTCCAGCTCGGTATCGGTGGAATTCCAAATGCCGTATGCCTCCAACTTACAGATAAAAAAGACCTCGGACTTCACAGCGAGCTTGTCGGTGACGGCGTTGTTCCGTTGCTTGAAAGCGGTGTAATCAACAATAAGAAAAAGCAAACAAATGTTGGCAGAACGGTGCTTGGTGCGGCGTTTGGTTCAAAAATTTTGTGCGATTATATCAATGATAATCCGTCGGTTGAGCTTCACCCGATTGACTATGTAAATAACCCTCTTGAAATTGCAAAAAATGACAATATGGTGTCAATCAATTCTTGCTTGCAGATTGACCTTTTGGGACAAGTTGTGTCCGACACAATCGGTCTTTCGCAGTTTTCTGCGGTAGGCGGTCAGGTTGATTTTGTAAGAGGTGCAACAATGTCAAAGGGCGGTCGTTCAATCATTGCAATGCCGGCAACTGCAAAGCACGGCACGGTTTCACGCATTGTTCCGCTCATCACAGAGGGCAGTGCTGTCACAACTCCAAGAAATGATGTTAACTATGTTGTAACGGAATACGGCATTGCACAGCTAAAGGGCAAAACTCTCAAGGAGCGTGCAAAGGCACTTATCCGTATTGCACACCCGTCTTTCAGACCTTATCTTATGGAGGAATATCAAAAGCGTTTTTCCGAAACTCCGTTCACAGATGAGGAAATGAAAAGTTTTAAGAATGTCATTGCGGAGATAATTCAAACAAAGAGGGAAGAATTCCATTCCACTATTGAACAGAAAATAGACAAGTTTATGTCAAAAAAATAATGTAAAATATAGCGCAGATAAGTCTAAAGTTTTTGTAAAATTTATCTGTGCTATATTGTTTTTTGTATAGCTTTGTGATAAAATGTACGCAGTTTTATAAACAAACTAAAAGGACTTATAAAGGAGTTATAAGGAGGATAAAATGGCAATTTCCAAATCTACTCATTTCGGCATTGCGAGAAAAATCGTGTCGAATATGACTGCTCAAAGCTGGGAAGAAATTCCACATGCCGGATTGGTTTATGAGCCTGAAGTTACTGCTTTTCTTGCGGAGTGTAAAAAGCTTAACGAGGGTTGCACGGATAAATCAAAGAAAATCACAATCAACACTGTTATGATGAAGGTTATTTGCGAGGGACTCAAAGTAGCACCTAAGATGAATGCTCACCTCGAATTCAACCGCAAACTTGTTCGTGGTTGCCTCCACGAGTTCGACCATGTCGATGTTTCTATGCCGGCACTTTTGCCAAACGGCGAAATGATGACGCTTAATATGCACGATATGGGCGATAAGACTCTCACAGAAATGACAGAGGCTATTCACGACAGCTTGCGCAGAGCGAGCAACACTAACTTAAATGAAGTTATGTTTGAGGTGTCGCTTGATAACACACTTCAAGGCTTGAAGCAGGGCAAGATTCTTCAGGCTATTCGCCGTCTTTATGGTTCAAAGACAGGCAAGCATAAAGTAAAAACTCTTTCGGGTCAGGCAAAGAAAGATTATTATTCTATCCCAACAACCGAAAGACTTACAAAGCACGATATTGAGCAGGGTACAATCACAATTTCAAACCTCGGCTCAATCAAGCGTGATTTCAGAGGCTCGTGTACATTGCTTGAGATTATTCCGCCACAGGTTATTGCCATTGCAATCAATTCCACACAGCAAAAGCCTATTGTTGTTGACGGTGAAATAAAGGTTGGCACGGTTATGCCTCTTTCAATTTGTATGGACCACAGAGCGCTTGATTACGGCGATATTGTTCCGTTCTTCAACAAGCTTGATGAGATTTTTGCTCATCCTGAAATTATCCAAACTTGGAAATAAAAATAATCTGAATTTACTAAAACCGCAAACGATTGTTTGCGGTTTTTTCTTGTCCTAAAAAATATTTGAAAGTGTAATTCTTTGGTTCTCGTGGTATGCGTAGGTCAGTGCTCGTATTTCTGCGAGGGCTTCTTTTTGTTTTTCACCGCTTTTGCTGTCCAATTGTTCAATGCTCACTGCTAAATCGTCCACCATATCGTGCTCCGAAAAAATGTAGATAACATCGTTTTTCTTTTTCCATAATTCCTTTATTCCGTCAGCATCCTCGTGTTCGGTCATATACACAACCTTGTCGCAAAAATCCTCAATATATATCTGCTCATATGTGCACAGCCCTGCCGAGATTATCAACAAGGCAACCGCAATCCAAATCCTTTTCATTGCTCCTCCTTTGCAACGATGTATGCCGTGCCGTCATTTTTGATTGTCATAACAAGAATGTTTTGAGGCTGTTCGCCGTTAGATATTGCAATCAGCTTCGCTTCGTTCTCGTCAATGTTTACATTGCCAAAGCAGTCGGCAACCGTCTTTCCGTCAACAATTGCCGTAATCGGCACTTCCGCATCTTCTGTTTTTATCCCCACAACTTTTGGCGTCAGCGGTGAACATTCTGCCTTTTTTTGCACCGATACCGTACCGTTCGTTTCAACAATCGCATTTGCAACTTCGGATATGTCAAAAACACCGGCCTGTCGAATTGCGTCTGTCAAATCATCAATGGTGAATCGCAGTTTTGTCAACTCGCCTTGCTGAATTTCTCCGTCTTTGATGATGAATCTCGGCTTGCCCTTTATCAGCGCCCTGAATTTGATTGATTTCATCGAAAGTGTGGAAT
The DNA here is from genome assembly GCA_902462495.1 of uncultured Eubacterium sp. Lineage (GTDB taxonomy): Bacteria > Bacillota > Clostridia > Oscillospirales > Acutalibacteraceae > Eubacterium_R. The sequence goes on from CABQCC010000003.1 coordinate 25,883, forward strand.
TGATGATTTCAAAGCTGATGAATATCGCAATCGGTATCAGCGAATTTGCAAGTGGCATACCGTTGTTTTCAAGCGGAACGGTTGCAACTGCGCTGATAAGTATGGTTATAACAAGTTCTTGCGGATTCAGTTCGCCTATTTGTCGCTTGCCCATAACTCGCATTGCTACGGTTATAAAAATGTAAATGATTATTGCTCTCAATAATGTTATAGACATATCATCACCAAAATTAAGTTATCCTCATTTTTGCATAATATACATAAATCATTTCATAATAAAAACGGTGATTATTATGAAGCTGTTTGATGATTACGAGCTTAATTTGCTGACTTTTAAGGATGATTTCAAAGATTCATCGGATTTTTTATTGAAAGAACTGAAAACGAAAAATTCAAAGATGTTCCTTGCCTGTATGGACGGACTTGTTAATTCGCTTTTGCTCAGTCAAATGATTGTTGAGCCGATTTGTGATTTTGACAAAAAATGCGAAAGTCCGAAGGAATACCTTGAACTTCTCCAAACGCAGATTGTTCATTGCCCGGAGCAAAATGAGGTCACAACTTTTGATGACGCTTATTATTTTTTGATGTCGGGATTTGCCGTTGTTGTGATTGAGGGGTGCTCAACCGCACTTGCATTCGGCGTGCAGGGTTGGAGCAGAAGAGATACTTCCGAGCCGTCAACCGAGGCAAATGTCAAAGGCGCAAAGGAATGTTTTGTTGAAACTCTGAACGACAATAAAGCATTGCTTCGCAAAAGATTAAAGACTTATCATTTGAAGCAAAAGCAGTTGAGCCTCGGCAACAGTGCACGCACTCCTGTTGCAATTTGCTATATTGACGATAGGGCGGATAAGACTATCATTGATGAGGTTGAAAAGCGACTGAAAGAGGCGGAATTCAATGCTGTTCTTGATTACGGCGAACTGCTGCCGTTTATCGATTCGGATGTAAAAAGTTTCTTTTCCTGTGTCGGCACAACTGAACGCCCCGATGTTTTGGCGTCCAAACTGCTTGAGGGCAGAGTAGCTGTTATGGTTGAGGGCACGCCGTTTGTGATGTACACTCCGTATCTGTTTTCGGACAACTTTTCATCACTTGATGATTATGACAATCCGCCGTTTTATTCAAGCTTTATACGGCTCATCAAGTACGGTGCGTTTATTGTTTCGGTGTTCTTGCCAGGGCTGTTTGTTGCGGTCGGCACATTTCATCAGGAACTCATCCCGTCAAATCTGCTGTTTTTGATTGCAACAAATGAGGCGACAACACCTTATACTTTAACAGTTGAGGCAGTTTTTGTTCATCTGCTGTATGAAATAATGCGTGAAGCGGGGTTGAGATTGCCCGATAGTATCGGTCACGCAATTTCAATTATCGGTGCAATAGTCATCGGTGAGGCGACGGTGTCGGCAGGCATAATCGGTGCTCCTATGCTGATTGTCGTTGCAGGAACGGCAATATCGTCATATGTGATTTATCCGCTGTACGAAAGCCTTGCCGTCATCAGAATTATTTTTATTATTGTTGGCGGAACTTTTGGAATTTACGGTCTTATGCTTGGTGCGGCAATGCTGTTTTGCAATATCTGTTCGCTCAATCCGTTTGGTGTTCCGTATTCGTCACCGTTGTCACCGCTCACAAAAACGGCACTTGTTGATGTCCTGTTCAGAGGTGGTTGGCGCAAACTTGTAAAGCGCCGTGTCCGTGTCACGAATTTGGAAGGGGTGTCTGTTGATGATTGATGCAAAAAGGGGCAAAATCTCACCCCGACAACTTTTTTGCATATTTTTTGTGTCAAGGCTTGTCGTGTCGCTGACCTATGTTCAGTCGGTGTCCGTCGGCAAGTTCGACACCGATGTTTCAATCAGTTTTGCACTTTCGATGCCGCTCACATTTTTGATGTCAATTCCTGCCGTTTTGTGCGTAAAAAAGAAAAAATCACCGCATTTATATTCTGCCCTCGGTGTTGCGTATTTGCTGTATTTTCTGTTTTTTTCGTCACTCACGGTGGAACGGTTTTCCTATTTTGCAACAACAAAAATGAACCCCGAAAGTCCAACGATTATGTTCATCATTTTGGCTTTTGTTGCGGTGTGCTACGGCGCATATTTGGGTATTGAACCGCTCGGCAGATTTGCTTCTCTGTGCGGAACTTTGCTCGCCGTTGTTATTGCGGTGGTGCTGATTTTCAACATCAAAAATTTTGATTTTGTCAATTTATTCCCTGTAATGCGTAATGACACAAGGCATTTTTTGATGAATTGTATATTGTTTACCTGTAATTGCATTGAGCCTGTTTTGTTGCTGAACTTGGCGGACAAAACCAACGGCGACAGCATAAAACCTTATTTTTCGGGGCTTGGCTGTGCATATGCGGGAGTGTTTATGCTGTTGCTGTTTTGCTCCGGAGTTCTCGGCAACAGCGCCGATTTGCAGTCGTTTCCGATATACACCTTGTTCCAAATGGCTTCGGTCAACGATATGTCAAGACTCGATATTCTTCACACTTCATTTTGGATTTTTGCCGTTTTTCTAAAAACAGCCGTTATGTTGTTTTGTGCAAGCACGCTGATAAAAAAGTACAGTCACAAGACGAAAGTGCTTGTGCTTTCTGGCGTTTCGTTGTTGGGTTCGGTATTTATGGATAAAGTGCTCGGTATGCGGATTGCCGAAGTGTCAAAGTATCTCACGGTAGGTATGTTTCTTGCTTTTGCGGTCGTTGTTCCGCTTTGCATTTTGATTTTTGACAGGAGAAAAAATGTTGAGAAAAATATCTAAAATATTGTTGTTGCTGTTGTCGGTTGCACTTCTTTTTTCGGGTTGCAGCGACAGCTTGTCCGAAATGTCGGTGGCACAGGGAGTCGGCATTGACAAAACGAAAAAAGGTGTCAAAATTTCTGTTCAGTATCTCGATTTGACAAAGGGGAGCGGAACAACCGACAATTTGGGCGTAAACATCACATCCGTTGCTTTCGGCACGGCAGGGAACATCAGCAAGGCGGTGTCAAAAACCTCCGCAAATATTTCAAGTCCCGTGTTTTTTGGTCAAAACAAGGTTATTGTGTTTGGCAATGATTATGCAGAAAACGGACTCGAAAATGTTGTTGATTACACTTTGCGTGCCGTTGACAGTCGCCCCGATGTGCTTGTTGCGTTGAGCAAAACCACCGCCGAGGATGTGATGAAATCCTCCGAACACCGTGCAAAAGTCCCTGTTCAGGATATTTACACAATGCTCAAAACAGGCGAAGAAACGGGGCTTTCCTGTGCCGTAACGGTCAAGGATTTGCAAAATCACTTTTTGTCGGAAACTTCGGATGTGTATTTGCCCGTGCTGTTAACTCACAACAACAAAACAAGACTTGACGGAATAGGAATTTTCAGCAACGGCAAATATGTCGAAACCCTTGATGAGTCCGACACCCTCGGCTTTTTACTTGTCAATGATAAAGTCAAAACCGCAACGGTTGTCCTCAAGGATAAAAAGTTCGGCAAGGTGGGCATTGAAGTTACAAATATCAAGGTCAAAAACACCGCATATTATGATGACGGAGTAAAATTCAATTCTCGAATAAAGTTTGATATAAACTTGAACGACCTTGAACGAGGGGTTGCTTCAAAAGTTAACAATGACGATATAAAACGAATTGAGAAACTTGCAAAGAAGAAAATTCAAAAAATCGGACTGAGCGCAATTCAATCCTGCTTTGATAAAAAATCCGACCCGTTTTTTGCGGGCAAACTTTTGTCACGGTACAGTTTTGATTATTACAAAAAGCATAGCAAAACTTGGAGAGATGAACTTCCAGAGGTTGATGTTTCGGTCACCGCTTATCCAAAGTTTAGCCTCATCAACGGCAACTACACAAGAAAGTGATGCACGAATTAAACAGGGTTACAAGCTCGCTTTCGTTCGAGGCGGGCTTTATCAGCGTTAGCATAGGCAACAGCAGGGTTGCAAAGAAGATTATTGCAAACAAAATCACGGCTCTTTTCAATTTACACGCTCCTTGACATTAATTTTGTTATTTAGTATAATATATTTTAAATTTGGTTTTTTATGACTGTTAGGCAGACAAACTACAAAATTATCGAAAGGACAGGTAGTATGGGAACAGAATATATTTCATCCATTTCTCAGGATTTCATTTCAAACTTGTGCGGCGAGCTTGAAAAGAACAATCAAATCAAACCGGGCGATTACCAAAAATACCGTGTAAAGCGTGGACTCCGTAACCCTGACGGTACAGGCGTTATGGCAGGGCTTTCACATGTATCTTCGGTTGAAGGTTACTATATTCTTGATAACGAGCGTATTCCAAAGGACGGTAAACTTTCTTATCGTGGCTACGACCTCAAGGATATTATTGCCGATTGCGTAAAAGATGACAGATTCGGCTTTGAGGAGGTAGTGTGGCTTCTTATATTCGGCACATTGCCGACAAAAGACCAAATTGCCGAAATCAGAAATGTCCTTGGTGAAGGCAGGTCTTTGCCTGATGAATTCATTGAGGATATGATTATGAAGCATCCGTCAAAGGATATTATGAACAAGATGGCTCGCTGTGTTATGAGCCTTTATTCCTACGACGAAAATCCCGACGATATTTCAACTCCGAATGTTCTTCGTCAGTCGCTTCAGCTTATTGCTCAGTTTCCGACAATGATGAACTCTGCTTATCAAATCAAGCGCAGAGCGTTCTATAACAAATCGATGTACTTGCATCCTATCGACCCAAAGCTTTCAACGGCAGAGTCTATTTTGCGACTTCTCCGTTCAGACAAGAAGTATACCGATGAGGAAGCAAAACTTCTCGACATATGCCTTATGATTCACGCAGATCACGGCGGCGGTAACAACTCAACATTCTCCACCCGTGTGCTCACATCAAGCGGAACAGATACATATTCTGCAATTACAGCAGGTTTGGGTTCACTTAAAGGACCTCGACACGGCGGTGCAAACATCAAGGTTGCACACCAAATGGAATATATTATGGAAAATCTCGACGATTCAACCAATGACGAACAGGTCAAAGATATGATTGCAAGAATAATCAAAAAAGAGGCGGGCGACGGCTCAGGACTTATTTATGGTATGGGTCACGCCGTTTACACCTTGTCCGACCCAAGAGCGGTAATCCTTAAGAGAAGTGCCAAAAAACTTGCTTTTGACCACGGCTTTGAAAAAGAGTTTATGACCCTTGATGCAATCGAGCGTCTTACTCCGCAGGTGTTCACGGAAATTAAAGGAATCGAAAAGCCGATGTGTGCCAATGTCGATTTGTACAGCGGTCTTGTTTATCGTGTTCTTGGTATTCCGGAGGATTTGTACACTCCGCTTTTTGCTTCTGCAAGAGTTGCCGGTTGGTGCGCTCACCGACTTGAAGAACTAACAACTTCGTCAAAGATTATGCGTCCTGCTTATAAGAGTGTAATAAAGTGCAGAGCGTACACACCGCTTGAGCAACGCTGATTTGAATTTGAAATGGGGGAGAACGGTGAAAATCGGATATTCTCAAATATCGTTGCTTTCGTTTTTGGTTGCAATAGTTCTAAAAGCAGTATCCGTTTTTGCTGTTGATTGCACGGCTGTGTCGGTCGGCTTTTTCGCTGCCGTGCTTTTGGGGCTTGTCCTTATGGGCGTTGACGCTTTTCGTCAAAAAAACTTTGCCTCTGCGTTCAGTTTTGAAAACAAATTTCATTTGTCCTTTTGGGCAGTTCTCGGCTGTGTCGGCTTCTTTGTCGATTTCGTTTCTGATTCGCTTCGGCTTTATGATATTGTCAAAGACGGGGACTATAATTTTGTAGTCGGTGCATTGACCGTCGGCTTTGAAAGCGTGTTTGCCATCATCAGTTCAATTTGTATGCTTATGGTGGCATTGTCGTTTGCCAAAAATGCACGGTATGATTTTAGGGAACTGAAATTGCTCAATGTTTTTCCGCTTTTGTGGGCGGTGCTGAAGGGCGTTGCCCTTTTGTCACAAATCGAGCATAATTTTTCGTTGACCGAAACCGCAATGTATGTGGCGGTGATTTCGGCTATCGGTGCGTTTTACTTTTTCGCCAAAGAGGTGGACAACAAAAAGGGTGCTTTTGCATCCTCTGTTTTCTCGTTTAAGGCTTACGGCTGTTCGGCAACGCTCTATTTTGCGTGCCAAGCGGTTGATGCCGTTTCCGATGTGTCGTCAATCGATGAGGGTTTTGTCCTGTCGTGCACGGCTTTTTTGACGGGTGCGTTTTTGTATTTCCTTGAAAAGAGCATCCGACATTATAAATTAATAGATTAGAGGTATTTTTATTGGCTGGATTTTTGGGCAATTTACAAACAGTTGCCGTTCAGGTTGTTATTTTATATTTGATTGCAGGCGTCGGCTTTGTTGCGGATAAAACAAAAATATTTGTTCAAGCAGACGCAACCAAACTTGTTGATTTGCTTTTCAATATGATTTTGCCGGTTGCAATCATCAATTCGTTCCTCTCTATGGAGCGAACAAAAGAGCATATTGTCGGACTTGCATTGTCCTTTTTGCTCGCATTTTTAACTCATTTTCTCGGTATGGGAATTTCCGAGCTTTGTTTCAAAAAGCGTAGCTCGCTTGAACGAGGCATATATAGCTATGCTATGGTGTTTTCAAATGCCGCATTTTTGGCGTTGCCGCTTGCTCAAAGCGTTGCAGGCGAGGAGGGCATTTTCTATTCCTCTTGCTATGTTGCTGTTTTCAATATTCTTGCGTTTACTTACGGTATCAGAGAAATATCGGGCAGAAAGGCAAAGATAAGTATAAAGCATGTTTTTCTCAATCCCGGTTCAATCAGCGTGTTGATTGCCATTCCGCTGTTTTTGTTGCAGGTTAGGTTGCCTGAATTTTTGATGGATACCGTTGCAAGGGTCGGTGCTTGCAATTCACCTATGGCAATGATTGTTTTTGGAACATTCTTTGCAAATTGCAATTTCAAAAATATTTTTGCAAAAAAAGAAGTTTATTTGGTTTCACTTGTCAGACTTATTGTCATTCCGATTACTATGTTGTTTGTGTTCAAACTCATCGGAATAAAGGGCAATATGCTCACGGCGCTTACAATTTCGGCTTCCGCACCGGTTGCCACAAACACGGCAATGTATGCCGCCAAGTACGACAACGACACCGCACTTTCGTCCGAACTTGTGGGGCAGACAAGCATTTTGTCGATTATCACAATGCCGGTTATTGTTGCGTTGGCACAAATTATTTGATTTTAAGGAGGGCTTATCTTGAATTTTGAAGATTTTGTCGGCAATGAAAAGGTCAAGGAACAGCTCTCTTTTCTTCAAGCGTCGGGCAGATTGCCTCACGCAATAGTTATTGAGGGTGATGAGGGACTCGGCAAACGAACTTTCGCTCGAGAAATTGCACTTAACTTGCTTTGCAAGGGCGAAAATAAGCCGTGCAGAAGCTGTCCGCAGTGTTCAAAGGTGCTCAAAGGTGTTCACCCCGATATATACGAATACAGCGCAACGGGCGGAGCGAGGTCGTTCCATGTTGATGTTGTTCGTGATGTAAAAGAAAATGTTTATATGCAACCCAACGAGGCTGATTATAAAATATACATTTTGGGTAACTGTCAATGTATGAATGAGAGCGCACAAAATGCGTTGCTCAAGGTTCTTGAAGAACCACCGAAGTATGCAATGTTTATTTTGACCGTTACCAACAAATCCGCTCTGCTCGAAACCGTGCTTTCCCGAAGCGTAGTTCTCACTCTTGAGGGCGTCAACGAGGTGCAGGGCGCAAAATATATTTGCTCAAAGGACGAAACGGCGGATTATGACGAAGCACTCAAGGCGTGCACCGTTTGGGGCGGAAATATCGGCAAGGCTATCGAAAGCCTCGGCGACAGCAAACTCTCAAAAATCAGCGGTATTGCCGTTGATGTGTGCAACGCTCTCACAAGCAATGATGAATATTCGTTGCTCAAGGTTTGCTCGGCTTTTGATAAGGATAGGGAAACCCTTGTGTCAACCTTGACCTTGCTCAAAACCGTGTTCAGAGATGCGATGGTTTATTCAAACAGTTCCGATATATTGTCGGGGCAGAGGGAAACCGTTGCAAAACTTGCAACAAACTTTAGCAGAAAAAAGCTTATGAACTTGATTTTGGCTTGTGAAAATCTGCTTGATTTAACGCTGAAAAACGGCAATAATGCAATTCTCATCACAAAGATTTGCTATGATTTTCGCCGTGCAATAGGAAGATAATAATCTTGAATGGAGATATACATATATGATTAAAGTTGTTGGTGTTCGCTTTAAGGACACAGGAAAAACATATTATTTTGACCCGCAGGGGATAGATGTCAAAGCAGGCGATGTTGTTATTGTTGAAACTGCTCGTGGCATCGAAAACGGTATGGCGGCATCAGGCATAAAAGAAGTTCCGGATGACGAAATCGTGCCTCCGCTTAAACCCGTAAAAAGAGTTGCCACCAAAAAAGACCTTGCTCAAATCGAAAAAAACAAAGCTGCCGAAAAAGAGGCTTATGTTATTTGCTTGAAGAAAATCGAGGAGCACAAACTCGAAATGAATCTTACCGAGGTTGAATATACTTTTGACAATTCAAAGATTGTCTTTTATTTCACCGCAGAGGGCAGAGTAGACTTCAGAGAGCTTGTAAAGGACCTTTCTTCAACATTCCACACTCGTATCGAACTTCGCCAAATCGGTGTTCGTGACGAGGCAAAAATGGTTGGCGGTCTCGGTGTTTGCGGCAGACCTTTCTGTTGCTCAACTTTCCTCAACGACTTCCATTCCGTTTCAATCAAGATGGTCAAAGACCAAGGGCTTTCTCTTTCTCCGACAAAAATCAGCGGCTGCTGCGGCAGACTTATGTGCTGTTTGAAATATGAGCAGAATTCATATGAATATTTGAACAAAATCACTCCTCGTGTCGGCTCAACGGTCGAGTGGGGACGCAATAACAGAGGCAAGGTTGTTGACGCTGCCGTTCTCACAGGCAAACTCAAGGTTATGCCCGATGATGCACCTGACGGTTCAGCTCCTATCTCTCTCACCCGTGATGAAGTGAAACTTGTCAAAAACAAGTAAATCTGTAAAAATTTAACAGATTGTCCAATATATATTTTTTAACATTTGATTAAATTTCACTAAAAAAGTATTGCATTTTTCATTCTGTAATGATATATTAAAATCAATAGAATTTGGAAAATTGCTATTAATCTAATTAGGAGGTAATGTATAATGGCTTACGCAATTTCAGACGAATGCATCTCATGCGGCGCTTGTGCAGCTGAGTGTCCTGTTTCTGCTATTTCAGAGGGTGACAGCAAGTATGTTATCGACGCTGATGCTTGCATCGAATGTGGTGCATGCGCAGGTGTTTGCCCGGTAGGTGCTCCTGAACAAGCATAATTTAGGATTGATATTTTAAATACTAAATGCAAAACGCAGAACCTTTTTTATAGGCTCTGCGTTTTTTATCTTTGTTTATTTTATTTTGTGATTAACTCTTTTTCTTGCTTTTCTTCTTCGTCTGTGATGTAGTCCTGCTCCGAGAAATCCTCAAACATATTCACTTCGTCTGCCGATAGTTGAATTGTGCCCTCAGCCATTCGAAGCGTTGCTTCGGCAAAACCTAAAATCAAGAAGAAAACCATCATTTCTTTTGGTGATTGCAATGTGTGTTCATAGAGTGACATTGTGATAAAACCGATGATTGATGATGTGTACAGTACGGCATATGGTCTGTAAGCAGTGTTTTTGAGATAGAAAAGTTTAAACAAATTCTTTGCAAATATAACAATGATTGCAATTGCAAAAATAATTCCGATTATACCACCCTCGGTTGCAATTTCAAGAAATAGGTTGTGTGCGTGTGAACGGTTGATGTCGAGTCGCTGAATAATCTCTTGGTGGATGTTTTCCGTTCCTGCACCCATTCCAAATATAGGGTGTTCCGTGAACAAATCGGCACACACTCTCCAAATTGCGAGTCTGTTGCTGTTCGATGCCAAAAATTCGTTGCCTGATGAATTGTTCCTGTATCGCAATGCTATGGTAAGCGGTATTCCGATTGCAAGCACAAATATAAACGGTAACAGCTTTTTGAATATTTTTTTACTGCTTATAAGCAAAGTAATAATCGACAATGCTATTGCAATGTAAGCACCTCTTGATTCGGTGCAAAGTATTCCCAAAAGTGAAAATGCAAAGCAAACTCGGCTTATTTTTCTGTGTTTTGAATGTTTGAAATACACCGATGAAAATGCACAAAACGGAGTTGTGATAATCAAAAATGTTGCCAAAATCAACGGATTGTCAAATGTTGCAGCCGATCTTGACGGATACTGACTGTTGATAATTTCAAACGGGAATAGGTTGAACACCCAATCGTTCAGTTCGTAATACAGCGGGTTGGAAATCGTAAAGTTGAATCCGTCAACATATTTTGTCAGGTTGTAGGTTGCAAATTCAAGGGTTGCAATAAGTCCCAAAACGCCCGACGATATGTTGAGCGCAAAAATTGCGTTTTTCAGCTTGTCTTTGGTGTTGATGATGTTTGCCGATTCTATGTAGAACAAAAAGCATCCCATCCACAAAAGCCCGATAAGTGAGGACAGGAGATGTGTTCCGCTCCAAATTCCCGACACTACCATATAGCACATATAAGCCATAAACGCTTTTCCCAAATCGCCGATTTTTGCGTTTCTGCCTGTTTTTTTAAAATGTTTTAAAAACGGAATGTAAAAGAAAAACACAAACAGCGGAGCGATATACTCCGGTAAAATAAAGGATATTCCTATGATTGCAAGCAACCATAAAAATATCTTTCGGTCTTCTTTCATAACTGTAACAGTCATATTGTCACCTTGGATTTTTGTCTAAAAATGTTGAATTTTATTTCTGCAATGATAATAACACATTGTATATATTAATGCAAGATTTATTTATTTATATTCATTTTACATTATAT
>CABQCC010000004.1 GCA_902462495.1 uncultured Eubacterium sp.
AACACAAAATATATTTATTTCTTCCCCCTATCGTGTCAATCTGTCATAACGATATGGACTGCAAAAATGTTCTCTGGAATGAGAATGATTATCGAATTATTGATTTAGAGTGTTTATCTTATAACAATCCGTTTATGGAATTGTTTGAATTGGCATTATGTTGGTCAGGATATGAAAATTGTGAAATTGATTTTCAATTATTTCAAGCTTTTTTACAAGGATATAAAAATGCCGCTGGGGAAATGCCCGTAGATTGGGAAACATTATATGACTGCAATAATGGCAGATTGGAGTGGTTAGAATATAATATTAAGCGTGTTTTAGGCATTGACTGCGGGAATGATGAAAAAGAAATTGGAACAGAACAGGTTAAAGAAACAATTCAGCACATTATTTACTATGCAAAGATAAAAAAACCGATACTTGAACATTGCATTATGTAAATTTCAGTTTGTCAGTATATCAAACGGAATATAAATAACAGAAAACACCATAGTGATACGGCTTTTTTTATTATTCCAAATACACAATTTGTTAGTACAAACACTCTACCTGCAAATAAAAACATCAACAAACGCTGAAAAGCCTTCATTTACAAGGTTTTAGGCAAAAAACTTTTATAATGTCGCACAGAGGCTACGCCCCTGCTTGCACTCTTGCGGTGCCCAAAATTTATTGCGGCTTGGAGCGCCGATAAATTTTGACCGCTGCGCCACAACAGCCTGCGCTGTATCTCCCACCGGGAGCGCTTGGCAGTTGTGCTCCGGGAACCCGTCGGTCGCAACCGTGAGCATAGCTCACAGCACAAAAAGAAAGCCACCCAAATTGGGTGGTTTCATTTTGTGGTTGCGGGGACAAGACTCGAACTTGCGACCTCCGGGTTATGAGCCCGACGAGCTACCAACTGCTCTACCCCGCGATATTTAGTTGTGTGCTGCATTGGCTGCATTGCCTCAATGCGTATTAATATTATAGCAGATAATCTGTGAATGTCAAGAGGTTTTTTGCACTTTTTGAAAAAGAATAAAAAATGCACATAAAAACAAAGAACGGGTAGCCTAAGTGTCCTCTTAAACTACCCATCTTCGCTGTTTAATAAAAACAATTTCGTGTGTTGTGAAGTTGCTGAAAGACACAACACAGGGCGCTATTACCATCACGCCTACCACCAATAATGGTAAATATATAGTACATCAATGTTTTTTTATTGTCAAGAAAATTTAGAAAAATTTTTCAATTCCGTAAATTTGACCAAAAACAAAATAAAAATATGTAATTTCTTACAAAAAACAACACATATTGCAGATTATGGATAATTTACAAATCCTGTAAATTATGATAGAATAATATCACACAATATTTCCGAGGTAATGAATATGAATATTTTGATTGTTCCCGATTCATACAAAGGCACTTTAACCTCTGTTGAAGTTGCCGAAACAATTAAATCCGTGATTGAAAAATCATCAGACTGTAAAGTTATTGCCTTGCCATTTGCAGACGGCGGTGAAGGTTTTTCCGACGCTATGGAAAGCATTTGTAACGGCAAAAAGCTTTACACAAAATGTCATGATATTTACGGCAAGGAAATTGACGGATACATAACCGTTTTTGGCAAAACCGCTGTGGTTGAATGTGCTGTGGCAAGCGGACTGCAGAAAGGCAAAAATGTGATGCAAAGCACAAGCTACGGAACAGGCGAACTCATCCGTTTTGCAGTTGAAAACGGCTACAATAACATCATTCTCGGACTTGGCGGAACAGGTTGTTGCGATGGCGGTATCGGTGCACTTTATGCACTCGGCGTCAAGCTGTATGATGAAAATCAAAACATTATGAAAATGCCGAAAAGCAATGATATGAATTATATCTTTGGCATAAGCACAAAAGACAAAGTAAAGGATATTAACTTTACATTTGCGTGTGATGTTGAAAACGAATTTTACGGCAAAAACGGAGCGGCATATGTTTTTGCTCCGCAAAAAGGTGCACGAAAAACCGATGTTGAAGAACTTGACGCAGGACTTCAAAGGCTCAACGCATTTTTCAAAACCGATGTAAGCAAGGTCAAAGGTGCAGGCGCTGCCGGCGGAATCTGTGGCGGTTTATATTCTATCTACGGCGGAGAAATTAAATCAGGATTTGACATTTTGAGCGAATTCAGCAACCTTGAAGAAAAAATTGCAAACGCTGACATTGCGATAAGCGGCGAGGGCAAAACCGATGAGCAAACCCTGATGGGAAAATTGCCGTACAAAATCAGCGAATTATGCAAAAAGCACAGCAAGAAATGTGTTGTTATCAGCGGAAGTGCGGACAATGTGAAAATCGGCGACTTATTGCTCACCCTTGTTGACAAAAGCACCACGCTTGATGAGGCACTTGCGCACCCTGCTGAAGTGCTTGCTAAAAAAGTAGAAAATAATCTTGAAATCATACTCAAATAATTATATAATATTATAACTAAATTAAGATATTTAAGGAGAATAACTATGAAAGTAATAATTCCAAAGCACAGAGAATTCCAAATCAAATTCGCTGACAACTATCCGCTTGAGGCTGAGGCTTGGGAAAAGCTCAACCAAATCGTAAAGGACTACTCTGTTGACGGCAAGAGCGTTCGCACTCCGTCTTTCATCGAGGACAACGAAGCAAAAGTTAAGGCTTTGCAGGAAGAATACGATTTTGAATATGAAATCATTGAAGTACAGTAATTAACGAATCGAGATACATCATGGCTGAAAACAAGATTTTTGCAGTTGCGACAGCTCATCTTGACACCGTGTGGAGATGGGAGCTGCCAAAGACCATTGAAGAATTTATACCCGACACATTTGAAAAAAACTTTGAACTTATAGAGAAATACCCTCACTACCGTTTTAACTTTGAGGGTAGTTTTCGATATGAGCTGATTGAGGAATACTATCCCGAAGCATTTGAAAAAATCAAAGAATACATTGCCAAGGACAGATGGTGCGTCAGCGGTTCTGCATACGAAAACGGAGATGTTAACATTCCTTCACCGGAGGCACTTTTCCGCAATTTTCTCTATGGCAACCACTACTTTAAGGAAAAATTCGGCAAAACATCAAAGGATGTATTTTTGCCTGATTGCTTCGGCTTTGGCTATGCACTTCCAAGCGTGGCAAGGCACTCAAATTTGCTCGGTGTTTCTTCTCAAAAATTAGGATGGGGCGGTGCATATGAATTACCGTTTGACATCGGCGTTTGGCAAGGCGTCAATGGTGACAAGATTTTTGCGTCACTCAATCCCCTTTCTTACAGATACAAGTTCAGCGATGATGTACGAGGCGATTTGCAAATCATCAACAAGCTTGCGCAAAACGGCATAAGCCACGATTTGCCGTGGACAATGAACTACTACGGCACGGGCGATTGGGGCGGTGCACCCGATGACGAAAGTGCAAAGGCGGTCAACAACAGCGTTGAAGCGAACAAGGAAAACAACGGCACAAGCGTTTATTCTGCTTCGTCTGATGAAATCTTTGTTGAGATGGACAAGTTGACTCAAAGCAAAAAAGACGGCTTGCCGATATGGAACAATGAACTTATTATGCGCAGTCACGGTGCAGGCGGTTACACATCAAGATGTATGAGCAAAAGGCTCAACGCACAAAACGAAGTTCTTGCTGACGACTGCGAAAAATCGGCTGTTACGGCAAGTCTTTTGACATCATACAAATATCCAAAGAGCATTATTGACAAGGCTTGGAAGCGTGTTATTCAGCATCAATTCCACGATGATTTGCCGGGCACATCAACGATGCTTCAATACAACGACAGCTGGAACGATTACTTTGTTTCGCTCAATCAATTCCAAACAGAATACGAGGATGCTGTCGGTGCGATTGCAAACGAGCTTGACACTTCTTGGTGCAAGGAATGTGCGATAATCGTCAACAATCCTGTTGCAACCAAGCGTAAAGGTGCTGTTGAGGCACACATAAAGCTGAACAGAAACGCAAAATATGTCAAGGTGTTTGACAAAAACGGCAAGGAAATTCCGAGCCAAGTTATAAAGAAAACAGGCAAGGAATTTGACATTGTTTTCCTTGCAAATGTCGGCAGTGTCGGCTACAAGGTTTATGACGCACAGGGTTCTGACGAAAAGTGCAAGCTCACAACCAACCTCAAAGCTACCGAACACACGCTTGAAAACGACAAGTACAAACTTATGTTCAACAAGAACGGTGACATCGGTTCTATCGTTGACAAGAAATTAAAGGTTCAACTTCTCACCTCACCTATCAAATTGGCACTTTTGCACGATATTGGCGAACTTAATTATCCATCGTGGGAAATGAGGAAAGAGGACATTGACGCAGAGCCGTATTGCTACGCCAACACTCCTACCTTTGAACTGATTGAAAACGGACCTGCGAGAATTGCAATCAAGGTTACACGAGAGGCTGAATACAGCAAAATTGAGCAGATTGTCAGCATTGACGCATATGCAGACACAATCCGTGTTGACAACAACATTGACTGGCAATGCAGAAGAACACTTCTCAAGGCGCAGTTCCCTGTTACCTGTTCAAACGAAGAAGCAAGCTACGACCTCGGCTTGGGTTACATCAAACGAGGCAACAATACAGATAATTTATACGAAGTGCCTGCACAGAAATGGGCAGACATTACCGACCGTTTCGGCAGATACGGCGTGAGCATTTTCTCCGACTGCAAATACGGATGGGACAAACCGAACGATTACACCTTGCGACTGACCTGTATCCACACTCCTGCCGGTGCTTTCACAAAAGATGCTCGTCAGGATTTGCAGGACATTGGCAGAAACAAATTCTCTTTCGGCATTTTCAGCCACAAGGGAGAAATCAGCTCTGCAACGCAAATTGAGGCACAATGCTTCAATCAAAAATTGGTTGCATTTTCCACATCGTCAAGACGAGAAGGTGTGCTCGGCGACAGCTTTAGCCTTATGAGCACAACTTCGGATAGCGTCATTGTCAGAGCTGTTAAGCAAGCTATTGACAACGACAGCATTGTTGTGAGAATCAACGAGGGAATCGGCAAAGAACACAAGGGTGCAGGCATCAAATTCTACTGTGACATCACAGAAGCCTGCGAAACATATGCAAGCGAGGAATACATCAATGATGCCGAAATCAAAGACGGTGCTTTGGTGTTCGACCTAAAACCGTTTGAAGTTAAGACATTCAAATTGAAGCTTGCAAACGAAAGAAACAAGGCTAAAGAAAACTACAAAAAGCTCGACCTTGAATACAATTCAACAGGTATCACGGCAGACGAATACAAGGTCAACTGCATTATGCAAGGCAGCGGTATGAGCTTGCCAAACGAACTTATTCCGAGCAATCTCACGGTTCACGGCATTACATTCAAAATGCCGAATGTGGATATGAACAAGAATATTTATATTCCGAGAGAGCAGGAAATCGAGCTTCCGAAAGGCATTACAAAGTTGTATATGATTGCAGGTTCGGTATTCGGCGAGCAGGATATTGTTATTATGGCGGACAACAAAGAGCGCCATTTGACGATTTATCCGATGAGTGAACCTGTCGGCAAGTGGGATATGGCAGGACTCGGACAGACCGCAAAAATCACACATCAACCGATTGCTATGGAATTTACCCACACGCATCATCCGGAGGGCAACATTGCAAATGGCAAGGCATATTTCTATCTCTACGAAATTGATGTGAGAGGTTGCAAAACCGTCACAATGCCTGAAAACAACAAGGTTGTTATCCTTGCAATGACAGGAATAAAGAAGTTTTCAAACACAAAGATTGCCACAAAACTTATTGACGAAGCTGACGAAAAATACAGTTTTGGTGAAATTCCGCCGATTGACAAAATCATTGACAAAGCCGACTTTATCACAATCAGAGCCGGCAAAATTCAAGACCAAGTCAAAGGCGGCAAAGGCAAAGGATTCAAGCGAGATAACATAATAACAAACATCATCCGTTCTTACACCAAGAGCGAATGGTAAGAGGATAAAATAAACACGCTATAACAAAAAAAACACGCTATGGAGAAATCCACAGCGTGTTTTTTTGTTTAATCGTCATTCTGTTGTTCGGTGGCTTCAACCTCTATATCGGAGATTGAATCGACTGCATCTTTGACCTGCTTGACCTTTGAATTAACTTGAATATAAGTTACCAAATCAAGCACCGCATACACAATGAGTGCCGCACCGATAAATCGAACAATGCCGTCTGTCAACTGTGCCGACTTTGTTATTGCGACAATTCCGAAAACAATCGTAATCACCGACAACAGCATTGTAAACCATCCCGATTTTCTGAAAAGCATAATTGAACGGATTGAGGTTGCCATATCAACAATGCCCGAAGTGAGAATGAATATTCCCAAAATCACAACGATTATCGAAATGATTGCCCGATACTTTGCACACACGATTATACCGCTTATCAATGAAATTGTGCCGAGCACAAGCGGAAGTTTTGTATCCCTTTCAATAATATACGACACAACCGAAATTATGCCCGTTACAATCAGCGAAACGCCCACAACAAGCGAAATATACTGAATACATTTGCTCGGAAAGGCAATGAACAGCACTCCCATAATCGCCGAAACAATTATTGTGGCTATTGAAAATCGTTTTAGCCCTTTTAAAAAGTCCAACATAAAATCACCGTTAGTTTTCTTGAGCAGCCTCTGCAATTACCTTTTGAGCAATATGTTCAGGGCACTTTTCATATCTTGCAAAAGCGGTGGTGAATGAGCCTCTGCCCTGTGTGATTTGGCGCATTGAGGTTGCAAAAGTAGTCATTTCAGATTCAGGAACTTCAGCAAGAATTTCCTGCATACCGTCACCTGTAGGATTCATACCCAAAACTCTGCCACGACGCTTGTTGATGTCGCCGATAATATCGCCCATAGCTTCGTCATTGCAAAGTGCGTTGAGAGTTACAATCGGTTCAAGGAGAACAGGAGAAGCATCTGCAATACCTGCCTTGAATGCAAGTGAAGCTGCCATTTTGAACGCCATTTCAGACGAGTCAACAGGATGGTATGAGCCGTCATAAAGAGTTGCCTTAACGCCAACCATAGGATAGCCTGCAAGAACACCCTTTTCCATAGACTCCTGAAGTCCTTTTTCAACAGCCGGGAAGAAGTTTTTAGGAACAGAACCGCCTACAACTCTTTCTGCAAATTCAAGTTTTTCTGTATCGTACGGTTCAAATTCAATAAATACATCACCGAACTGTCCGTGACCGCCCGATTGCTTCTTATGTCTGCCCTGAGCAGAAACTTTGCGAGTAATAGTTTCTCTATAAGCAACCTTTGGCTGTGAAAGTGTTGCTGTTACATTATATTTTGCTCCCAATTTTGACAAGCATACATCCAAATGTTGCTCGCCCAAACCTGAAAGCACAGTTTGTCTTGTTTCGTTATTTACCTTATATGCGATTGACGGGTCTTCCTCAATCATCTTTGCAATTGCGTTAGCAATCTTTTCTTCCTCGCCCTTCTTTGCTGCATTGATAGCCATTGAATAGCAAGGGGTTGGAATTGCAACACCGTCGAGTGTTACAACCTTTGATGATGCACACATTGTGTCGCCTGTCTTGAAGCCGTCAAGTTTTACAACAGCACCGATTTCGCCGGCAGGGATTTCCTTTGCATCTGTTTGCCTTGTGCCAAGGAGAGTGACAACCTTGCCCACTCTTTCTTCTTTGCCTGTGCGGGAATTCACAACAGTTGAGCCTTGAACAATCTTGCCTGCAACAACCTTGAAATAGTTGAGCTTGCCGATGAACGGGTCGGCAACTGTCTTGAAGCAAACTGCCGCAAGAGGTGCATTTTCATCAACAGTAATTTCAACAGGTTCACCGTTTGAATCAATAGCATATTCTGCCTTTGGTGCAGGACAGCAATCCTTGATGAAATCAAGAAGCATATCAACGCCGACACCCGAAAGACCCGAAAGTGCAAACACAGGAACAACTGTGCCGTCTGCGACGCCCTGTGAAAGACCCTTAATTTTATCTTCCTTGGTGAGAGGTTCGCCCTCAAAATATTTTTCCATAAGTTCATCGTCTGCACCGGCAACTGCCTCGGCAAACACTTCCTTGATGGCATCAAAACGAGCCTGGTCATCGTGAGTCACATCAGAAGCCTTTTTGTGAACACCGTCATATACATATGATGTGTCATCAATCATATTATAATAGCCGACAACCTTGCCACCGTTCAAAATCGGAACGACAACAGGACACATTGCTGTGCCGAACTTTGCAACCAAGCCGTTGAATGATTTGTAGAAATCAGCTCTGTCATCATCCATTTTTGATGTAACAATAATGCGAGCCATACCCTTTTTGCCTGCATCCTTGAATGCTTTTTCCGCACCTGCTGCGATGCCCGACCTTGCGGAAACAACAACAATTGCGCTGTCTGCCGCACGAAGTCCCTCTGCCTGACCTAATGCAAAATCAAAAAGTCCCGGAGTGTCAATAATATTAATCTTTGCATTATCATATGTAAACTGCAAAACGGATGAAGAAATAGAAACTCCTCTTTTCTTTTCTTCTGCATCACTGTCGGATACTGTGTTTCCGTCTGCGATTTTGCCCATTCTTTCGGTAACGCCTGCCACATTAAGCATTGCCTCTGCAAGAGTAGTTTTACCTTTAGATGCGTGGCCGACAACAGCCACATTCTTAACTATGCTCATAAAGCACACTCCTTTTAAATTTTATCATTTGTTAAAATTGTACAGTATTTTTGAACTTATGTCAATACTTTTTGTTAAATACTGCCCATTGTTTATATAAAATAAATGATAGTTTTTTGTAGAAATAACACAAAACAACAGCAAACAGCAAGAAACAATGGGGAATATTTTTGTGGAAAATAAATGAAAATGGAATAATTGCTTGCTAAAAAAAAATCAAAGTAGTATTATTCTATATGATAGTATATTATATATTATAATATTTATTACTATATTATTGGGAGGAAAAGAAATGTCTACTGTTAATCTTGAATTAATTGACGGTGTGCTTGAAGAATACGCAAGTGTGCCGGGCAGTTTGATTACAATTTTGCAGCAAACACAGGATATTTACGGATATCTTCCAAAGGAAGCTATTGAAAAAATATCCGAATCAACAGGCATTGCAACAAGCGAAATTATGGGTGTCGGAACATTCTACACTCAATTTAGATTTCAGCCTGTCGGCAAATATCTCATTATGCTTTGCCAAGGCACCGCATGCCATGTTAACTCATCGGAGCTTATACTCCAAACAATCAAGGACGAGCTTCACATTGATGACGGCGAAACCACCGAGGACGGTTTGTTCTCGCTCAAATGTGTTGCGTGCCTCGGATGTTGCTCGCTTTCACCTGTTATGATGATAAACGACAATACATACGGCAGTCTTACACCTGATAAGACAAAGAAAATCTTGAAGGAATTGAGGGAGGCTGCACAATGAGAATTGTTATCGGTGAAGGCTCATGCGGAATTGCCGCAGGAGCAGAAAAGGTGCGTCAAGCCCTGCTGAATTATGATTTAGGCGGTGCAGAGGTCAGCATCACCGGTTGTATCGGTATGTGCTATCTTGAACCTATCGTTGACATTTACGAGGGCGAAAAGCTCACCCGTCTTGTAAAGGTATCCCCTGATGATGCAGAGAATATTGCGGACTATGCAAAAACAGGCGATACAAGCAAAATTGAAAAACTCATCGTGTCGGACGAGGACAGCGAATTTTTGACAAAGCAGACAAGAATTGCACTCAGAAGATGCGGTATTATCAACCCTGACGAAATTTCTGCCTTCTTGGAGGCAGACGGCTACACGGCACTCAAAAAGTGCCTTACAGAGCTAACTCCGGAGGAAGTTATCGACATCATCAAAACATCGGGACTTGCAGGTCGTGGCGGTGCAGGATTCCCTACTTGGTTCAAGTGGAATGCCGCAAGACAGAGCGAGGGCGATGTAAAATATCTCATCTGCAATGCTGACGAGGGTGACCCCGGTGCATTTATGGACAGAGCCGTTATTGAATCCGACCCGCACACACTTATTGAGGGTATGCTCATCGGTGCATATGCAATCGGCGCACAGCACGCAGTTGTTTATGTAAGAGCAGAATATCCGCTTGCAATCAAGCGACTTAACCGTGCTATCGAGCAAGCAAAAGAGCAAGGCATAATCGGCGAAAACATCTTCGGCTCAGACTTCAGCTGTGATTTCACAATCAAGGCAGGTGCAGGTGCATTTGTTTGCGGTGAAGAAACAGCACTTATTGAATCCCTTGAGGGTCACAGAGGTATGCCGAGATTGAAGCCTCCGTTCCCTGCTGCCGCAGGATATTGGCTCAAGCCGTCAAACATCAACAATGTTGAAACCTTTGCAAATGTGTCTTGGATTATCAACAACGGCGGTGAGGCTTTTGCCGCAATGGGCACAGAAAATTCAAAAGGCACAAAGGTATTCGCCGTTACAGGCAAGGTTAAGAGATCGGGACTTGTTGAAATTCCTATGGGCAAGACCTTGCGTGATGTTATTTTTGACATCGGCGGCGGAATGAAAGGCGACAAGGAATTCAAAGCCGTACAGATGGGCGGTCCTTCGGGCGGTTGTATTCCTGCCGAGCTTATCGACACCGTAATCGACTACAAGGCACTCGGTGCAACAGGTGCGATTATGGGTTCCGGCGGTATGGTTGTTATGGACGAAAGCACATGTATGGTTGGTATGGCTAAATTCTTTCTTGACTTCACCGCAAAAGAAAGCTGTGGCAAGTGTATTCATTGCCGTATCGGCACAAAGAGAATGCTTGAAATGCTTGAGCGCATCACAAAGGGTGAGGGCAAAGACGGCGACATTGAACTTCTTGAAGAACTTTGCCATTCAATCAAGGACGGCGCTCTTTGCGGATTGGGTCAAACTGCGCCAAACCCTGTACTTACAACAATCAAGTATTTCAGAAACGAATACGAAGCTCACATCAACGAAAAGAAGTGTCCTGCCGGTGAATGCAGTGACCTTATCGAATACAGAATTATTGAGGACAAGTGCAAAGGTTGTACTCTTTGTGCAAGAAACTGCCCTGTTGATGCAATCAGCGGAACAGTTAAACAGCCTCACAAAATAGATACCGAAAAGTGCATCAAGTGTGGCAAGTGCTATTCATCATGCAAATTCGGTGCAATTATCAAGGCGTAGGAGGGAGGAAACACAATGCTTAACTTAACTATTAACGGAAAAAACATTCAAGTTGAGGAGGGTACAACAATCCTCCAAGCCGCAAAAGACAACGGCATTTACATTCCTACTCTTTGCTATGACGAAGCCGTAAAAGTTTACGGTGCGTGCGGTCTTTGCGTTGTTGAAGCCGAGGGTATTCCAAAGCTTTTGCGTTCTTGCTCTGCAAAATGCACAGACAAAATGGTAATCAATACAGAAAGTGACAGAGTTGTTCAATCAAGAAAAATCGCTATGGAGCTTCTTATGTCTGCCCATGACGGCGACTGCGTTGCTCCGTGCCAACTCAACTGCCCTGCAAGAACAGACTGCCAAGGATATGTAGGTCTTATTGCAAACGGTGAATACGAATCTGCATTGAAACTTGTCAAAAACAAAGTTTCGCTCCCTGCTTCAATCGGCAGAGTTTGTCCGCACCCATGCGAAAGTGCGTGCAGAAGAAAGAATGTTGAAGAACCTATCAACATTGCTCAATTAAAGGCTTTTGCCGCTGACCTTGACCTCAACGGCGATAAATATATTCCTGAAAAAGCAGAAGCAACAGGCAAAAAAATTGCTGTCATCGGTGGCGGTCCGGCAGGTCTTACAGTTGCATATCAGCTTGCAATAAAAGGCCATGATGTAACAATCTATGATATGATGGAAAAAATGGGCGGTATGCTCCGCTACGGTATTCCGCAATACAGACTTCCAAAAGAAGTGCTTGACAGCGAAATTGAGATTATCGAAAAGCTCGGCGTTAAGATGGTCAACAATGTTAAACTCGGCAAGAACTTCACTATTGCAAGCCTCAAAGAACAAAACGATGCTGTTATCGTTGCTGTCGGTGCTTGGAAATCAAGTTCAATGAGGACTCCGGGTGAGGAACTCGACGGCGTTTACGGCGGTATTGATTTTCTCCGCAGCGTAATTCTCGGCAAGCCTGAAGAAATCGGCGACAATGTTGTTATCTGCGGTGGCGGTAACACAGCAATGGACGCTTGCAGAACAGCAGTTCGTCTTGGCGCAAAGAATGTTTATGTCGTTTACAGAAGAACAAGAAACGAGATGCCTGCCGACGACCTCGAAATCAGAGAGGCGGAGGAAGAGGGCGTACAGTACAAATTCCTCACAAACCCTATTTCATTCAACGGTGAAAACGGCAAGGTAAAGAGCATTACACTTCAAATTATGGAACTCGGCGAGCCTGACGCATCGGGCAGAAGAAAGCCTATTCCTGTTGAGGGCAAGACTGAAGAAATCGCTGTTGACAGCGTTATTATGGCTATTGGTCAAAAACTTGTCGGCGAGGATGTGAGCGAACTTAAACTCACAGACAGAGGCAACATTGAGGCTGATATAGACACATTCCAAACAAACCTAGACGGAGTGTTTGCTATCGGTGACGCAACAAACAGAGGTGCATCAATCGCTATTGAAGCAATCGGCGAAGCAGACAGATGTGCAGAAGCTGTTGACGCATTTTTGAACAATGAAGCAATCGACACAAGAGTGCCATACATAAGCAGAAGAGATGAAGAACTCATTGACTACTCTGCAAAGGAAAAGTGTGCAAGAACCAATCCAAAGGTGCTTGACCCTGAATACAGACGAAACAACTTTGACGAAGTCAGCCTCGGATTCACGGAGGAAGAAGCAAAGGCTGAAGCAAGCCGTTGCCTTGAATGCGGATGCAAGGAATACTTCAAGTGTAAACTTTTGAGCGTTGCACAGAGATACGACATCAATCCTGCCAGATTCAAGGGCGAAATGCCACAAAAGTACACAGCAAATTCAAACGAATTCATTGAACGCAACAGCGCAAAATGTATTCTTTGCGGATTGTGTGTAAGAAGCTGTAAGGAGATTATGAATATTTCGGCAATCGGTCTTATGGGCAGAGGCTTCAAAACAGAAGTTGCTCCTGCGTTTAATCTTCCGCTTGACCAAACCAAGTGCACAAACTGCGGACTTTGCGTTGAACTTTGCCCGACAGGTGCTTTGACAGAAAAATCAGCACTTACAAAGCAAGTTCCGCTCAAAGAGGAATACAGCGAGAAAGAGGTTACTATTGACGGCAAAACCGCAAAGGTTAAGGTTTCTGCTTATGACGGCAAAACTATCCGTGTAATTCCGGATGACGAAACCTCACGAACAGCAAACCTCACAAGAGAACAACTTTTCGACCTCGGAAAGTAATACAAATTTTAAAGTCGTGTTCCAATTAGGGCACGACTTTTTTATTGCAATAAAGCCATTTCTGTGCTAATCTTAAATTAAGAATTTTAACGAGGAAAGCATATGAAATACTATTATTGCATAAGTGAAATGATGGCGATTGATTCAAACAATATCACTTCATTTATTGACGAACGCACAGAGAAAAACGGAACAGAGATTATTATATTAAGTTTTGATGATAAGAACCATTTGGAATTTTTGCAAAAATCTAAAATTTCAAATCAATTTACAAAGACAGATAGCCATATCATTGTACTTGGTGAAGATGAATATCTTTACAGGCTTTCACTCGGCGGACTTGAACAAATCGAGAATTCAAAAGGTACAATAACGCTTGAAAAATATATTAAAAACACATATAAATTCACAAAGCTTTTGATGAAAAGTGAAAATTATCGGCAAAGAATTTTCAAAAAATACAATACCAACAAAATACACAAAACGGGCAACGGGTTTGCAAAATATGACAAATATATTTATATTGCCCAAACTTCAAACACGCTAATTCCATGCCGATTCAGAAAAGCTCACAAAGAAAATCAACCGTTGATTATTTATTTTGGTGGTGCAGGAACAATCGATTATGGTAACTTCAAGCAATTCTTTGAGCACATTACATTTGGCAAAACCTTACAGCTTCTAAGAGCCGATTGCAATATTCTCGTACCACAATTTGTAAGAGATAAATATATTAACGAGTCATATTGCAGAGAAATTTATACCGAAGCGATATTTGATTTAATCAAGGAATTGCAAAATGAAAACAAAATCGATTCAAACAAAATCTACATATACGGTTGTTCGTTCGGCGGTGGAATTGTTTGGAATATGCTTGTAAACCACAGCGATATGATTGCCGGCGCAATTGAACTTATGGGCGAATACCACGGCTTTAAATCGATCGATGAAATAGATTTTGAAAGCATTTCCAAAGTTCCTATTTGGATGGCACATTCAACCGATGACCGTGTGGTATCAATTGGAAGCGACGACAGGTTCTATCAAAAACTCAAAGAACAAAACGCAAATGTAAAATATACACGCCCAAACAAGCACGGACACAAACTTGCAGGTGTATTTTTACGAAAGCAAAATTGGATTGACTGGCTGTTAAATCAGTAATTACAAAAACAACGCTATCCGAATTTTTTCGAATAGCGTTTGGGGCGCACTACATAAAGAATAAATGCTCAAAAAATCAAATAAACATCGAAATACTGCGTTAAATTTACAGTGAAGGCGGTAAGCCTGCCCTGTAAATTATGCCTTGTCTTTCATCTGTTTCTTTGATTTTTGAGTGCAAAGCAGTTTAAGCAAACTGATTTTGTTCAGTGTGCATTAACAAAATCCCGTCAATACTTGCGTATTAACGGGATTTTTTAATAGTGCAATGGGCAAAACTCAGAAAGCTTAAACCAATTACTTCCTTATGCAGTGTGCCCCATCGCACGATTTTTTATTTTTTATGTATTAATTTTTATGTTTCATTGTGCCGTCTTTTTCCCAAGAAACGGTTGAAATGTCGTAGTAAACATTTTTACTGCTGTCATAATATATTGACATACTGTCCTTTTTCATCGACAGCTTATTATCCTTGTCAAAATAGAAATTGCCCTGTTCGGTCACATAGCATTGAAAGCCGTTCAGTTTTTCGCCTGTTGTTTGGTTGACATAATCAGGCAGATAATCTTCGGTCATTTCAAGCTTATACGCCGTGCCCTGTTCATCATAAAACAGGACATCAAACTTTGATGAATAGGCATTTCCCTTTGCATCATAAAACTGTTCCTGAGCCTCGGTTGTTGACGGTTGCTCTTTTTGCGGTTGCTCCGTCTTTGAGCACGCAGAAAAAACAGACGCCAATGCAAGAACCGCAAGCAATATACACAAAGATTTTTTCATCATCTTGAAAATACCTCTTTGTAAATATTCGAAACATCTTCGGATGTGAATTTGACAGGATTGTTGCCAAGACGGGTTACATCAACCTTTGATGTGAAAATCGGGATATTCTTTTCATCTGTTTTTGGATAAGGAAGTTCAAAATTCTTTAGAATTCCGTTGAAAATTTCAAGTCCCTCTCTTGCATTCTTTCCACCTAAAAGAACACCGATTTCGTCAAATCTGTCATACGCACCTGCGTATGCTTCCTCGCCGTTATTATCAAGCATATATTCCCAAATAACAGACAAGCCTGAAGCCACGGAATGACCGTGAGAAGTGCCACAGTTCATTGTTATGCAATAGCACATTGCGTGAGCCGAAGTTGTGCCCGTGATATTAATAGCCTTGCCTGCATAATAAGAAGCCCAAAGCATACCCTTGTTGCCGTCAGGCGTGTTATTGATATATCCGTCCTTATTTGCCATAAAGCCGAGTATTCCCTTTTTGGCATATTCACGGCTTTCGTCATTCGCCTTTACAGACCAATAACTCTCGATAGAATGGCAAAGAGCGTCAAGACTTGTGCACTTGCGTTGATAAAGCGGAAGCGTTGACAAAAGGCTTGAATCAAGGATTACATAATCAGGCAAAAAATCAAGATTTGCAACGCTTATCTTGTCAACCTCATTAATGTAGAACACAGACGACTTTGTAGCCTCTGCACCCGTGCCTGCGGTTGTCGGAATATACAGCGACTTTATATCGTTGTTTTCCATAGGTTCACTCAAGCATTTTGACACATCGTTTGTTGTCATAAGTCTAATCATTTTTGCGCTGTCAATCGGTGAACCACCGCCTGCGCCGATGATGAAATCGCAACCCTCGACATTGAAAACCTTTGCGGCGTCAACCATATCCTCAAATCTCGGATTCGGTCTGATATTGTCAAAAACAACAATATCAAACTGCTTTAAATATTCAAAAATTTCTGTTTGTTGAAAACTTTTTCCACAGCAAACAAAAGGCTTTTTGACATTGTTTTGCTCAAAAATTTCCTTAATCTGCCGATAGTTTTCAAGAATGATACCTTTATTCTGCATTTGCCAACCACTC
Organism: uncultured Eubacterium sp.; assembly: GCA_902462495.1. Taxonomy (GTDB): domain Bacteria; phylum Bacillota; class Clostridia; order Oscillospirales; family Acutalibacteraceae; genus Eubacterium_R. The sequence goes on from CABQCC010000004.1 coordinate 16,478, forward strand.
ATATTCCGGAACATAAATCCTTGTTTTATCCCATGGGTCACCGTCAAGGTGACGAATCATCCAAACATAGTACATTTCAAAACCCGGTGCTGTCACCTGCTGATGAGCATTGCCTCCACGGATGCAAAGGCAAGAGCCGTTTTCTGTTTTGTACGGAGTGTCGCCCTCAAAGCCTGCACCAAAGCCCTCTTCATGGTCGAATTGATAATAATAGACCTCAGGTTGTGGGTGATGATGAGGAGGATATGACGACCACTTGCCCGGCTGATTGAACACTTCGCCCATAACCATATTTGAATACGGTGCATTGTCAAGGTCGAACATTGTGGACACGATTCTGTGACCTGTGCCACCCCACTGTCCTTTACCGAATTCCTGATACAAGCAATTATCAGGATTATAAAAAACAGGTGTCCAAGTTCTGTCGTTATCGGTCATTTGAACAATAACTTCGCTCTCTTTGCGAGCGGTTACAACAGCCTTTGTGCCGTGTGAAAAGTGAACGGCATACGGTGTTCTTTGGAACGGATTTAAGCGTTCGCAATCCTCATTTATACTATCACCGACAGCAAAATTGACAGCACCTTTGAGAAGAAGAATTGCACACTCGTTGCTTTCCTCCTCAATGGTCAAAACTTCGCCCTCGGCTAATTTCTTTACATAAATATCCATCAGCATATCGCTGTTTTCGCCGTTCATTCGGCAAAGATTTTTTCTTCCCGATTCGTCAAACTGTGGTTTATAAAGCATAACAACACCCCTTTTAGTTATGTTTGAGTATTTATAAATTAATCAATAGTTTTCAGGTTTTTAAGGCTGACATCCATAATCATTGCAGAGTGAGTAAGCGCACCGCAAGAAACAAAATCAACGCCGATTTCAGCAATTTCTTTGAGTCGCTCCTTTGTTACATTTCCGCTGCACTCTGTTTGAGCCTTGCCGTCAATCATCTCAACCGCCTTGCGCATAGTGTCGTTGTCCATATTATCAAGCATAATAATATCTGCACCTGCGTCAAGAGCTTCTTTGACCTGTTCAAGAGTTTCGGTTTCTATCTCAATCTTTCTTACAAACGGAGCATAAGCCTTTGCCATTTCGATAGCCTTTGTAACAGAACCTGCTGCGCCGATGTGGTTATCTTTAAGAAGAACACCGTCAGAAAGATTATATCTGTGATTTGTTGCACCGCCGACCTTAACAGCGTGCTTTTCGAAAGGACGCATATTAGGTGTGGTTTTTCTTGTATCAAGCAAAACAGTTTTGTAGCCGTCAAGCTCGTTTACATATTCTCTTGTCATAGTTGCGATACCGCTCATACGCTGAAGATAGTTGAGCGCAGTTCTTTCACCCGACAAAATAGCCTTTACATCGCCGTAAATCACGCCGATTAAATCGCCTTTTTTAACAAAATCGCCATCCTTAAAATTAGCCTCAAAACGGCTTGTGTCATCAAGAATTTTGAATGTGCGTTCAAAAACATCAAGACCGCAAACTATGCCGTCCTGCTTGCAAATAAGGTCTGCTCTGCCCTGCTTGTCCTCAGGCATAACAGCATTTGTGCTTACATCCTCGGAGGTGATGTCCTCCTTTAATGTGTTGATAATATAATCATCAACATTAATCTTCATCGTTACACCATTTAGCATAGAAATCCGGGTCCTTTCTTTTTATATCGTCCATAATAATATGTTTAAATTCTTTTTGTATTTCTTCCTTTGAAGTGTACTTTTCAAGGTCAACCTCAGGAACATCACTCGGTTTAACCGAAGTGTCGTTTGCGATTGTATCGGCTGCACGCTTTGCAAAAACAAGGCTTTCAAGAAGCGAATTTGATGCAAGACGGTTTTTGCCGTGAACGCCGTTGCAAGCGGTTTCGCCTACGGCATAAAGGTTTTTCATAGAAGTTACGCCGTTTGTGTCGGTCTTGACACCGCCCATCATATAGTGCTGTGCAGGGGTTACGGGAACATTGTCCTTTGTCATATCGTAGCCCTCTTCCATACAAGCCTCAAAAATGTTCGGAAATCTTTTCTTTGCTTCTTCACTTGTCATAGTAGGAAGATTGAGATACACATGGTCTGTGCCAAACTTTTTCATTTCCTCAACAATAGCGTTTGTAACAACATCTCTCGGTTGAAGTTCATCTGTAAAACGCTCGCCGTTTTCATTGAGCAACACAGCACCCTCACCTCTTACACTCTCGCTGATAAGGAAGCGTCTGCCCTTTTTTTTGCTGTAAAGAGTGGTTGGGTGAATTTGAATGTAGTTCATATTTTGAAGTTCAATGCCATGCTTGAGAGCAAGAGCAAAAGAGTCGCCTGTAATATGCGGATAATTGGTTGAATTCTTGAAAAGACCGCCGATACCGCCTGTTGCAAGAATAACATTGTCTGCAAGGATTGCACCCTTTTCGCCGTATTCATCATAGCAAACGATGCCGTAGCACACATTGTCCTTTTCAATAAGGTCAATCATTGTTGTGCGAGTAACAAATGTAATATTAGGCTTTGTCTTAGCAATATCGAGAAGTGTTGCCGTAATCTCCTTGCCTGTTTCGTCCTTATGATGAAGAATACGGTTGCGACGGTGTGCACCCTCACGAGTGTAGTCGTATTCGCCGTCACCGTCTGTGTCAAACTTTACGCCCAAATCAATGAGTGTGCCGATGACATCCTGCGACGACTCAATCATAACACGAACAGACTCCGGATTATTCTCATAATGTCCGGCTTTCATAGTATCCTCAAAATAGCAGTCAAAGTCGTTTATGTCTTTAAGAACACATACTCCGCCCTGTGCCAAAAACGAATCGCAGTCGTCAAGATTCTCCTTGGTGATTACCAAAACATCCTGTTCTTTCGGCAGGCAAAGTGCGGCAAAAAGTCCGGCAACGCCGGAGCCGACAATTACTGTATCAGTTTTTATAAAATTATCCTTTTTCATACTCTAAAATCCTATATCAAAATAATTTTGTATTTTTAACTATACTTATTTTAATATATATCGTTATTAGCAAAATGTCAATAGAACAGCGTCAGAAATTGTTACAATATAAAGAAAAATAATAAAACTTGAAAAAACGATAAAAATCATTTATAATAGAAAGTGTATATAATAGAAAGTGTAATTGTGTTATTTGAGAGGAACATATTTTTGCTATGGACATTAAAAATTTTGAAACCTTTATACAGGTTGCAGACCAAAACAGTTTTACAAAAGCGGCGAAGAAGCTCGGCTACACGCAGTCGGCGGTTTCGGCACAAATCAAACAGCTTGAGCACGCATACGGAGTGCTCCTTTTTGAGCGTGTAAACCATACGGTAAAGTTGACACCAAAGGGTGAGCAGATACTTCAGCTTGCACAAAAATTGCTTGCAACCGTTGAGGATATCGAAAACACGGCAAGCAGCAAAAAAGACATCAATGGCAAGGTTAGAATTGCGATGTGCGACTCACTCTGTCACTGGCTGTTTTGGGATAATTTTGACCATTTCCACAATACATATCCAAACATTTCGCTCAAGATTTTTCCTGCAAGCACGGAAGAAATGTTCCGCCTTGCAAACCAAAATGATGTTGACCTTATTTTTACTCTTGACAAGCATATTTACGACAGCAACTACACGATTGTAAAAGAGCACAAGGTAAAAACTCACTTCATTATGGGCAATGAAAATCCGCTGTTCAAAAAGGACAAAATCACCATTGAGGATGTACTTGAACAGCCGTTTATACTCACCGAAAAAGGTATGAGCTATCGCCAAAGACTTGACGATTATCTTGCAAAAGAATCTATGGAAATCAATCCGTTTTTGGAAATCGGCGATACCGAACTCATTTGCCATTTGGTTGAAAAAAATATGGGAATCTCGTATCTTCCTGACTTTATTACTGACGAATATGTTGCCAAAGGCAAGGTTAAGCAGTTTGAAGTTGACACCATCAGCGATGAAATTTGGATTCAGATGCTCTACCACAAAAGCAAGTGGATTACCCCTGCAATGCAAACTGTTATGGACTACATCTGTTCAATATTATAACTATTAAAACCGTAAGACAATTTCTATTATCTTACGGTTTTTGTCATTGTGGTTGAATTTAATTTCTATATACGATAAAAATCTTTAATCTTCAAACACTTGAACATAAATTATTTTGGTGGTACACTGTTGTTGTAATAAAAAATTTTAAAGGGGTATTAAAATGAAAAAGGCAATCAAAAGAGCAGCCTGCGTGGCACTTTCTGTGCTTATGATAGGCGGAGCGTTTGCAGGATGCAGTACACAGGGCGACAACAATGACGGCAACAAAGTGTACAAGGTTGGCGTTTGTCAGCTTGTTCAGCACGCTGCACTCAACAAAGCAACAGAGGGCTTTCAAGCTGCACTCAAAGAAAAGTTGGGCGACAAAGTTGAAGTTGATGTTCAAAACGCATCAGGCGACACGGCAAACTGCACAACAATCGCAAACAAGTTTGTTTCATCAAACTACGACCTCATCATGGCAGTTGCAACACCTGCACTTCAGGCTTGCACAACAGCAACCGCAGCATCTCAAACACCGATTGTTGCAACCGCTGTTACACACTTTGGCACAGCACTCGACATTGATATGCCGGCTGACGGAGCAACAGGCATCAATGTAACAGGAACTACGGACCTTGCACCGCTTGACAAACAAGCAGAACAACTTGCAACATTGTTCCCGGAGGATAAAAATGTTGGTATTCTCTACTGCTCGGCAGAGGCTAACTCAAAACTTCAGGCAGACGAAATGACAAGCATTATGAGCAAAATGGGTCTTTATGTAAAGTCATACACATTCACCGACTCAAACGATATTCAATCAGTTGCACAAAAGGCCGCAACATCATCGGATGTTCTTTACATCCCAACCGACAATATTGTTGCATCAAACGGTGCAATCGTTGACGAAGTTTGCCAAGCTGCAAACACACCAATCATCGGTGCCGAAGCATTGGCTTGCCTCAAATACAACGCTGTGGCTACATATTCAATCGACTATTATGAAATCGGCTACCAAGCAGGCTTGATGGCATACGATATTCTTGAAAACGGCAAAGACCCTGCAACAATGAATATTCAGTCACCGCAAAAACTCACATCAATGTATATTCCTGAAATGGCAAAGAAATACGGCGTTCTTGACAAGATTGAAAAGGACGGCACATACCAAGTTTTGGAAGCAGAAGAAGAGGCAGAATAAAAACATAAAACTCAAATCACCGTTTAAGGATTATACCTTAAAACGGTGATTTTTACTTTAGCTTATCGGCTTTGCATACAACTTTCCTCTGTCGTCTAACGATATATTGATAATTGATTGCTCCAAAGAACCGTCCTTGTAAAAAACTGTGAATTTGAGCGTATCGTTAAATGCTTTGTAATCAATATCCGGATTATCATTAATAGCTGAACATAGGCTGTCGCTGTGATTAAGTTCTACATTAAAATTATCATAGCCTTTTTCGGAACTTGCTTTTAGGATTTCGGTAAATGTTTTGCCGTCGAGAGTAAGTTTTTGCCCTCTCGGGAATTGGTCTTGCAAATCCACATTATCACGAAAATCGGTATAGCACAAGCACCAATATTTTGTATTTGTTTGAAGAATAATTTGCTCGACATTTTTAGGATTTTTTATATTCAAAGAAAAGGAATTAAACGATTTTTCCTGTACAATCACATTATCAAGATACTCCGTATTATAACGAAACGATAATACTCCATCAGCAGATATTTGCGAGTCGCTTTCGTTAAGCTGTTCTCGGAGCCGATCAATTTCTTCATCGGATTTATTGCGAATATCAACCGCCTTTATTGTGTAATTCAGTGGAGTTTCAACATCAAGCGGCAACGGTTTTTCGCTTATTTTTTTATCATTGGCATATACGACATTGACAAAACCCAGTGCGACCTTGCATGTTGCTGAATCCGATTGCGTTGGTGCAGAAACCGAATGGTCAGAGGTGATCACCTTGTCTGTACCGATTAGGTCATTTACTCCCAAACCTGTCACAACAACAGCCAATGCCATAACCGATACCAAGCCCAAAATCACAGGCTTTTTTGGCTTTTTCGTTTTGTTTTGAGCACCCTCAACCTTTGCTTTTAGCCTTGTTTGCAAATGGGCATCGGGTTTTACAAAATCTATCGAGTTTTTAAATTCATCATATTTCATTTTCGTAACCCTCCAATTCTAATTTTAGAATATCCCGTCCACGCTTCAATCGCATTTTTACACTCGACTGTGAAATTTTTAATGTATCGGCAATTTGCGACACGGAATAATCGTAATAGTAATAAAGGATGACAGCAGTTTTATATTTTGGCGAAAGTTTGACTATCTTTTGCAAAATATCAATTCTGCTTTCGTTATTGATGTTTTCGCACTCACCGACAATCACAACATCATCAATACAACAATTCTTATTTTCGCTTTTTTTAAGCATATCCTTGCACTGATTTTGCGTTACACGAATGAGCCACGCTTTTTGATGCTCATCTGTACCATTGGGGAGTTTTTGCAACGCTTTGACGAAAACCTCCTGCAAGGCATCTTCGGCATCGTGCGAATTGCCAAAATACAAAAAGGCTATTTTATAAAGCATTTCCCCGTATTTTTGATACAGTTCATCAAAATTTATCACTGTCATCATCTCCTTTCTCTACTATCAAAACGATTACGAGGACAAAACGGTCACATAAAAATATTTCTGTAAATCAGGTAAATATTGAGAAAGCTTTTGAATTTCGTTTTCTTGCGAAGGAAGATGTATATAGATACCTCGACTGAGCAAAAAACGAAAAACGCCAAAAGCACCGCAAGTTCAATACTTACGGTGCTTTTACAATCTCTCCGTCAACATATCTTGGCGTGTTTCGGAAGCTTTATCAAATTTACGAAGTTTTATTGTTGATTGTTTTGCCGTCAACATACTGTGTACCCGGTTCAGGTTTTTTGCCCGATTTGGCAGCAACAAGTTCATCACAGGTTACAAACTGGTAACCTTTTTTGAGAAGAACAGGAACCATTCGTTCAAACGCATCTGCGGTTGAGCCGTAGATTTCGTGCATAAGAATTATATCACCGTCCGATACATTCTTGATTACCGCATTGTAAACCTTATCGGCATTTCTGCTCTTCCAATCCTGAGTGTCGAGCGACCAATAATAAAGTGGCATTTTTTCCTGCTTACAGGTGTTGCGAATAAGCTCCGTTGTTATTCCGCCCGGAGAACGGAACGCAGTAGGACGAACTCCACAAGCCTTTTCAATAGCATCCGACGCTTTGATAATATCGTTTGGAGTAACATTTTTGCCGTAATGCTCGTGATTGTAGGTATGATTGGCGATTTGACAGCCGAGAGCAACTTTACGCTTTACATTCTTTGTGAGCTTTGAAGAGTTTAAGCCAAGCATAAAGAATGTTGCCTTGATATGATATTTTTCGATGACATCAAGGATTTTGTCCGAAGCTCCATTATAGCCCGGTCCGTCATCAAAGGTTACTGCGATCATAGGCTTTGTGGCATCAACAGCGGCAATTCCTGCTGCATCAAGCACCTTGGCGTTTTTGATTTCGCTCCACTTGCCGTTGATTTTTTGTTCGTTGAAATAAACATAAGAGCGAACTCTGACATTGTATTCATCACCGACCGCAAGTTCCATAACATCAGTTGAGTCGGAATTAACATCCTTGACATTGATGCTTTGCTTGTCACTGAAATCTTTTGACTTTGCATATTGAATTTCGTATCCGCCGCATTTTGGATTTGCCTGCCAGCTGATTTTGAGAGCATTTGCCTGAACAGCCTCAACCCCTGCGACCTGCTGTTTTGGATTTGTACAAGCAGAAATTTCTGTGAATTTTTCGCTTTCAACAAGCTTTTTGTTATTCTGCTTATAGGCTTTTACAACAAAAGTATATGCAGTGGAATCGCTAAGATTTTTGGCTGTGAAATCAATCTTTTGCGGGTCTTTTACAGTCTTTATCTTTTTGAGTTTTTCGCCGTCTTTCAGATAAACAAAATATCCGTCAGACGAGCCGACTCTTTTCCACGAAAGTTTTATCGAATTATCCGATGTGCCGACAATAACGGGCGATTTGACAGGTCCGATATTTTGCGATGAAACGCCGCAAATTGCAATCAATCCGGCAAGCAAAATAACTGCCATAATAAACAATCCTGTCAATCTGATTTTTCTTGACATAATTTCCTCCGAATTCCTTGTTTGTATTTGAAATTATTATACAACAAACAATTTTTTTATTCAATAGAAAATACCAATTATCTATCAGTAAATTTTGGTACGGTAAATATAGTTAAAATTTATAAGCATTGTTAAAGAATTATCATTGATTTTGTACAAAAACTGCGCTATTTTTTATGCGATATATATTTATACCTATTAAACAAACGAGAAATTTGTGAAACTCTCATAAGGAAAAGGGGCTACTAAATGGAAATTATGATTGCGTTCCTTGTCGGCTTTCCGTTCATCAGTGCATTGTTGCACGGAATTGTGAAAGACAGACGAGGCTTTTTCTTTGCAATTATGTATGTGTTCATCAGTGCAATGTTTGGTCTTGTTCTCTCTAACAACCTCATTTGGCTCTATTTCTTCTGGGAAGTTACAAGCGTTTGCTCATTCCTCCTCATCGGCTACACAAAAAGTGCGGAGGCAATCACAAATTGTTTCAAAGCTTTGTGGATGAATCTCCTCGGCGGTCTCGGAATGGCGGTTGGCATCGTTATGCTCGGTGTTAATCATTCCGTTACAAGCTTGCAAGGTATACTTGAGCAAAACAAATCACTAATAGTATTGCCTATAATTTGCCTTTCATTCGGCGCTCTCACAAAGAGTGCACAGCTTCCGTTTTCAAAATGGTTGCTTGGTGCTATGGTTGCACCTACTCCATCATCGGCACTTTTGCACAGTGCAACAATGGTCAAGGCAGGCGTTTATCTTTTAATCAGAATGGCTCCGGCAATGAGTGGAGAATTCAGCGGATATATGGTTGGTCTTGTCGGAGGTCTTACTTTCCTTGCTCCGTTTGGTATGCTTGTTTCAAAATGGGCAGCCCTCAAGGCATTTCTTGACACAGGTCTTGCAAGCGGTAACACACTTGAAATCATTGTGTCCACCCTTCTTATGCTCTGCATCTGCTTCGGTTCTGCAACAACACTTTTCTATTGGTCAAAGTGGCTCGCAACCGTTCTTTCGTCAAATCCATCGGACAGACGACACAAAAACACAATTTCCATAAATCAATGGGCATCTCTTTTCACCCACGGCGGTCTTATGATTCTCATTGTATTTGTATTCCCTCTTATTTCAAAATATGTTATTAAACCGTATACAGCAAAGGTATTCCGCAACGAATATGCGGTTATCTCATACGAAAATATTGTTCTGACAATTTTGATGGTTATATTTATCTTTGTAATTCCGATTGCAAACTACTTCCTTATTGCAAAGAACAGACCGTTCCCTAAGGCAGAAAGATATTTCAACGGTGTGGGCACTCCTGACCAAGTCGGCTTTGTTGACATATTAAACGGAATGGAAAAAGACATCAGAAAAATGACAAATGTTTTCATCAACGACTATTCCGTTCAAAAAAGGCTCAAGGGTGTCGGCATTCTCACAAAAGAGGACGCACACAGTCTGAGTGCCGCAGGCGCTATGGCAAGAGCCAGCGGAATTGAAATTGATATGAGAAAAACAGGATACAAAGCATACGACAAGATTGATTTTGACATCATCACATCAAACGACTGTGACGGCTATGCAGGATGCGCTGTAAGAATCGGCGAAATTTTCCAATCAATCGAAATCATCCGCCAATGTGCACAAAAGATGCCACAGGGCGCTATATGTAATCCACAAAAGGGCAATCCAAACGGCGAAGCATTCGTAAGAATTGAACAGCCTCGTGGTGAAACAATTTACTACGCAAAGACAAACGGAACAAAATTCCTCAAAAGATTAAGAATCCGTACTCCTACCTTTACAAACATTCAATCTCTCATTCATATTTTGCCGGGCAGTGAGTTTGCCGATGTGCCAATTCAAGTGCTCACAATTGACCCGTGCATAAGCTGTACGGAAAGATAAGGAGGAGTAAGAAAAATAAATGTGCTTATCGGCGAGGGGCTTCCGAGAATTTGCTGATAAGACGACAAAAAGATGAACCGCACCATATGGATACGATTCATCTTTTTTATTTTAGCATAAAATATACAGAGAGGGTTATTTAATTTGCTCAAAAGCCTGAGCGAGGTCGGCAAGAATATCATCAATATGCTCTGTACCGATTGAAAGACGGATGGTGTTCGGCTTGATGTTCTGTTCTGCAAGTTCCTCAGGGCTGAGCTGTGAGTGAGTTGTGGTTGCAGGGTGAATAACAAGCGACTTAACATCTGCCACATTTGCAAGGATTGAAAAGATTTGAAGCGAGTCGATAAACTTTTTTGCTTCTGCTTCTCCGCCCTTGATTTCGAATGTAAAGATTGAGCCTGCACCGTTCGGGAAGTATTCGTTATAAAGTGCCTGATACTTCGGGTCGAGTGACGGATGGTTCACCTTTTCAACAAGAGGATGTGCATTAAGATACTCAATAACCTTTTTTGCATTTTCAACATGACGCTCAACACGAAGCGAGAGGGTTTCTGTTCCCTGAAGAAGCAAAAATGCGTTGAACGGTGAAATTGTTGCGCCTGTGTCACGAAGAATGATTGCACGAATATAGGTTACAAACGCCGCACGACCAACTGCGTCAACAAAGCTGATGCCGTGATAGCTTGGGTTTGGGTCTGCAATCTGCGGAAACTTGCCCGATGCTTTCCAATCAAAATTACCGCTGTCAACGATTATACCACCGAGGCTTGTGCCGTGACCGCCGATAAACTTTGTTGCAGAAGCAACAACGATGTCTGCACCAAGTTCGATTGGACGAAGCAAGTAAGGGGTTGTAAATGTGTCGTCAATCACAAGCGGAATATTATGTTTGTGTGCAATTTCGGCAACTGCTTTGATGTCGATAATATTTGAATTTGGATTGCCCAAGGTTTCGATGAAAATTGCCTTTGTGTTGTCCTGAATTGCATTTTCAAAATTCTGAACATCATCCGGGTCAACAAAAGTTGTTGTTACACCGTGACGAGGAAATGTGTGTGCAAGATAATTATATGTTCCGCCATAAATGGTTTTTGCGGAAACGATGTGGTCGCCTGCCTGAGCCAAAGCCTGAAATGTGTACGCAATTGCTGCCGCACCCGAAGCTGTTGCCAAGCCTGCTACACCGCCCTCAAGAGCCGCAAGTCTTTGTTCAAAGACATCCTGAGTGCTGTTTGTGAGTCTGCCGTAAATGTTGCCCGCATCTGCAAGACCAAATCTTGCCTGTGCGTGGTCGCTGTTGCGAAATACATATGATGTTGTTTGGTAAATCGGCACCGCTCTTGCATCTGTTGCCGGGTCCGGTGATTCCTGTCCTACATGAAGTTGTAAAGTTTCAAATTTAAAGTTAGCCATAATATTTATTCCTTTCGAGTTAAAATGATTTTGTAAAACTAAATAATTAAATGCTCACAAAATCACATTCGCCCAAAACGGAAATTTCGGCGTAATAGCCTTTCAAACAAGTTCTTCATAACTTTCTCCTATCGCCTACTTTATTGGTAGGTTTTGTTGTTATGTTTGCATTATAACCTATAAAACCCACTATGTCAATAGGTTTTCTGTATTTTTTTCAAAAAACTTGACAACACCCCATTTATATGGATAATAATCATTGGGTGATATGATGAACAAAGAAGAATTATTGAACATATTGCAAGGCGTGCAAAACGGCGATATTTCCCCCGACAACGCACTTGAAAAAATCAAGCTTGCACCGTATGAAGATATTGGCTTCGCAAATATTGATACTTCACGCTCACTCCGTCACGGGGTAGGAGAAGTAATATACGGCGAGGGCAAAAGTGCCGAGCAAATCAGGGCTATTGCACAAAAGCTGATTGACAACGGAGAAAAAACCGTGCTCATCACCAGAATTGACGAAAGCAAGGCTAAATATGTAAATCGCACAATCACCCTTGAATACGACAAGGAATCGAGAACTGCCGTTGCAGGCAAAATCCCCGAACCGAACGGCAAGGGCAAAATCGTTGTTTGCTGTGCAGGAACATCGGATTTATACTGCGCAAAAGAGGCTGTGATTACTGCAAAGGCTTTTGGCAACGAAGTTGTTGAAATGTATGATGTCGGCGTTGCGGGAATTCACAGACTGCTTGACAAGGCGGAACTTTTGTCAAACGCCAAGGCGGTCATTGCAATTGCCGGAATGGAGGGCGCACTTGCAAGCGTCATCGGCGGACTTGCCTCCTGCCCTGTTATTGCCGTTCCGACAAGTGTTGGCTACGGCGCAAGCTTTGGCGGAGTTTCGGCTCTTTTGGCAATGCTCAACAGCTGTGCAAGCAATATAAGCGTGGTGAATATCGACAACGGTTTCGGTGCAGCGTACATTGCAAGTATGATAAATCATCAGGAATAACATATGAAAAGTTTATATTTAGAATGTAATATGGGTGTTGCAGGAGATATGCTGTGTGCTTCTTTGCTTGACACACTCAATGAAAAAGACAAAGAATATATAATAAATAAATAAATTAAATACATTATTATGTGATGTGACCGTCAGCCTAAACACAACAACAAAATGCGGTATCAGAGCATCAAAATTTGATGTGACAATAAAAGAAAGCGGACACACTCACACGAGCATATCCGAGATATACAACATTATTGACGGTTTTGACATTCCGCAAAAGGTCAAGGGAAATGCAAAGGCTGTGTACAAACTGATTGCCGAAGCGGAAAGCAAGGTGCACGGCACAACGGTTGCCGATGTTCACCTGCACGAGGTCGGTGCAAAGGATGCCATAATTGACATCACCGCCTGCTGTTTACTGATTGATTATTTGCAGATTGACAAAATCGTGTGCTCACCGATTGCAACGGGATATGGCGAGGTCAAAACGGCGCACGGAATTATGCCTGTTCCTGCTCCTGCAACTGCGGAACTGTTAAGTTCGATACCGTGCTTTACGGGCGACATAAAAGGCGAGCTGACAACACCGACAGGCGTGGCACTTGTCAAATTCTTTGCAAACGAGTTTTCCGCTTCAAACGGAGAATACGAAAAAGTCGGCTACGGTGCCGGCACAAAAAATTTTGAAAAGCCGAACATCATAAGAGCTTTTATCAAAGAAAGCAACACCGATACCGTGTTTGAGCTACGGTGTCAAATCGACGATATGACAGGCGAGGAACTTGGATATGCACTGAACAAAATGCTAACCTTTGGAGCAAAAGACGCATACATCAAGCCGATTGTTATGAAAAAGAGCAGACCTGCATTTGAATTTATGGTTATCTGCTCCCCTGCCGACAAAGACGAACTTACAAGGCAGATGTTCAAACACACAACCACGCTTGGCATAAGGCAGATTGAATGTGTTCGTGCAATCCTCGACAGAGAAACACACGAAAAAAACGGTGTTCGCATCAAGCGTTCGCAAGGCTACGGCACAGAAACCGAAAAAATCGAATTTGACGATATAGTAAAATTTGCGGAAGAAAACGACATTTCGGTTTTTGAAGCAAGAAAAATGATTGAAAAATCATAACCACCAGTTGAACTGGTGGTTTGCACAGGCCCTATAAGGGCCGCCTA
>CABQCC010000005.1 GCA_902462495.1 uncultured Eubacterium sp.
AAGGGGGCGTCTACGCAGTAAAGGTGGCAACACAAGGTGTTGTCGGTGGGGTTAAATATAAAAAACCACGGAAGAATTATCGTTCTTCCGTGGTGTGTATTAATTTATTCAATTAGTCGGAAAATACTTCCTTGAAAATGTCAACATTTGCCATTCTCATAATTGAGCTGAAGAGCTTTGAGCCGTAAACAGGCATAAGGCGGTTGAAAACGCTCATTGCGTGTGCATCAAAACCGTGAACCTGCATAGGTGTCTTGTGCTCAATGCCGAACATAATCATTTTAACCATCTTGTCGCAGTCGGTTGAAATCATATCCATAACCTTTGCGCCGTTGCTCATATCAGCATCGCCCTGACCGGAGAAAATGTCTGTCTTTGTGAAGCCCGGGCAAACAAGACCAACAAACATCTTGCCTTGGAACTCAACACGAAGTGCTTCTGTGAAGCCCTTGAGTGCAGCCTTTGATGCAGAGTACATTGATGTGCCTGCAAGTGTCATAAGAGCGGCAGATGAGTCAATATTGATGATAGCAGGTGTGCTTGACTGAAGAAGCATTGGCAACATTGTCTTAACTGAATATACGCAAGAGTAGAAGTTGATGTTCATTGCTCTTTCGATTTCTTCATAAGAATATCTGTCAAATCTCTTGAACTTTGGAAGAATACCTGCGTTGTTGATGAGAACATCAACCTTAACGCCCTTCTCCTGAAGCTCCTCTGCAAATTTTTCCCAATTCTCTTTTGAACTTACATCAAAAAGCTCATAAGAAAACTGCTTTGCATAAGTTTCGCCAAGCTCGTCAACGAACTTAAGCATTTTCTTTTCGTTTCTTGCCACACCGATAACAGTACAGCCGTGTTTTTTAATAAGAGTTGCGGCAATGCCTGCACCCATACCGCCTGAAGCGCCGGTAACAACAACAGTCTTGCCTTGAAGCCAACATGTGCTCATATTTGTTTCCTCCGTTAATATATTATCATACTTAATAATAATACACCATTTTTTGCTAAAAGTCAATTATATTATAGGTACAATTTTCTGTTCATCAACTTGATATATAATGTATTATAATGTATAATCATATCGTAGGGGCGAACTGCGTTCGCCTATCACGGGATGAACTGTGTTCGCCTACCACACATATTCTTGTTATTAACCAAACGAAAGTGAGATATATTATGAATTTTAACGAACTGCCAAACGGCATGGTTGAGGGCTTTGTGCTCCTCAAAAAATGCGATGAAAAAAAGACAAAATCAGGCTCAATTTATCTTGATGTCATCATCTGCGACAAAGACGGAGAAATGAGCGGAAAATGGTGGGATTATCAGCCAAACGGCATTTTTTCATCAGATATGATTGTCAAAATTCGAGGCAATCTCGAACAATACAACGGCAGAGACCAGTTCAGAATTTCGCAGATGCGACCTGCTTCTTCAAATGATAATTACAGCCTTGCCGACCTTGTGCCAAGCGCAGAAGTCGGTGGTGCACAGCTTTTCGATATGCTTCACAAAAGGGTTGAGGCTTTTGCGGACAAAGATTTGAAGTCAATCGTGCTTGCAATTATTGACGACAAAAAGGACAAGCTCGTGACCTATCCTGCCGCACTTCGACTTCACCACGCAATCGTCGGTGGTCTTATGTACCACACAATGAGCATCGTGCGTATGGCAGAGGAAATTTGCAAAATTTATCCAAACATCAACAAGGATTTGCTTCTTTCGGGCGCAATTCTTCACGATGTCGCAAAAACTTGGGAACTTGAAACCGCACAATCGGGACTTGCAAGCGGTTACAGCACCGAGGGTGAACTTATCGGACACCTTGTAAAAGGTGCAATGTATGTTGAAGAAACAGCTAAAAAGCTGGGCATTTCAGGTGAAAAGGTTACACTTCTTGAGCATATGATTTTGTCGCACCACGGCGTGCCTGAATACGGTGCAGCAGTTCGCCCGATGTTCCTTGAGGCAGAAATCCTGTCAACTCTCGACTCGCTTGACGCAACGATTTATGAGATTAACAATGCAATTGACGGCGTTGAAAAGGGCGGTTTTTCAGACAGACAGTGGGCGCTCGACAACAGAAAATTGTATAATCACCACCTCGGAGACCCAAGCCACAAGGTGAATTTCTGATTAAAGGAGAAAATTATGGGAATGACTAATGCGGTTGAGCAGGACAGCTGGACAGAAATCGCTGTTACTGTTGACACAAAAGATATTGAGGTTGCCGGCGACATTGCAAATATGGTTGTGCCGTACGGCATTTACATTGAGGATTATTCCGCTCTTGAAGAGGAAACAATGGAGATTGCCCACATTGATTTGATTGAGGAATCTTTGCTTGAAAAGGACAGAACAAAGGGCATAATCCATATTTATATCAATCCTGATGAAAATCCGCTTGAGTCCACTTCGTTTATCAAGGAACGCCTTGACGCACTCGGAATTGAGCACGAAATTACAATTTTAGATTGCAAGGTGGAGGATTGGCAGAACAATTGGAAGCAGTATTTTCATCCTATGCCGATAGGTAAGAAGTTACTTATCCGCCCTGTTTGGGAAGATAATTATGATGCCGGCGACCGCAAGGTGCTCGATATTGAGCCGGGACTTGCTTTTGGTTCGGGCTCTCACCCAACAACTCAGCTTTGCCTTGAAACGCTCGAAAAATATGTTGATGAAAACAGCACCGTGCTTGACATCGGTTGCGGTTCGGGCATTCTTTCAATCGCAACGCTTCTCCTCGGTGCAAAGTCGGCATTCGGCGTTGACATTGACGAGCTTGCTGTCAAAACTGCCAAGGAGAACGCACTCCAAAACGGTTTCGGTGAGGACAGATTCACCGCCGTTCAGGGCGATTTGTCCGACAAGGTGAGCGGCAAGTTCAATGTTGTTGTTGCAAATATCGTTGCCGATATTGTTATGCAGTTCAACACACAGGTTGGCGAATTCCTCACAGATGACGGCGTTTACATCACGGGCGGAATTATTGAAAGCCGAGAGGACGAAGTGCTTTATTCCTTTGCGCAAAACGGCTTTGAGGTTATCGAACGCCTCGAAAATAACGGCTGGCTCGTTTTCGCCCTCAAAAAAGCATAATGATATATTCATTTAACATCGTAGGGGCGAACTTTAAATAAAAATCAAATAACCGACCAAGGCTCCTCTTGTTGCAAGGGGAGCTGTCTGCATCTTGTATGCAGACTGAGGGGTTAAAAGAACTTGACATAAATTTTGCACCCCGACTTTACATAAAGTGCAATTTTTGCACTTTTGTTATTGACAGGGTGCAATTTTTGTTAATTAATCTTGATAATCTGTATACGAATTCGGGCTGTCGGAATATTCAAAAATAATATATTCCGTGCCGCTTTCCGTTTGACTTGTTATTTGCGCTATATTGTTTTTACTTGTATAAGTGTAGGTGTAGGTTGTCAATTCAAATTTTTCGGTATCTGTGTTATATGAATTTGTAACTACCGAAGCGACATTGCCGTCTTCATCATACGAATATGTAGTTTCGCATCGCATTTCTTCGGTTGAATTGTCGTCAACTAGGTATTTTGTTTCATTTATAATTCGATTTTGCTCGTCATATTCGTACACAAATTTTAAAGTGACATTATTGTCAAATTTGTAATCATTGCAAAATTCCGTTACAACGGATATATTACCGTTTTCGTCTTTTTCATAGGTGAATGAATATGAATCATATGCATCTAACAAATCGCCCGTTTTGTTTGACAACTGTCCGTTACTGTCATAGGTGAAATAACTTTCTGTGTTTGTATCATCGGAATATTTGCTTAATTTACCGTCGTCGTCATATGTGTATCCGTAATACTCATTATCGTATTCTGTACCGGTTTCTCCAATATCATATGAATGATAAGCTTCTAATTTATCATTATGATTTATTCCACGAATAAAAAAGCATTTATAACTTAGCCTTGCCTCTTCACCGATTTCATCTCGGTAGGATAGTTGAACCTGTATTGATTTGTTTTTTGAATCACCATCTAAGAATGAATATGTGTATTTTTTGTGGTAATTGTTTTCGTAATCATTAGATATTTCGTTCGGGTCGACTTTCAAATAATAAATATTGCTTAAATATTCTTTTCCGTTTGTTTGTGCATAATTATAATATTTTTTAGTGTTTGTCGGTATTGTTTTTTGCAAAACATTTTTTACTGTATATTGCTTATTTGCGTCTTTTTCGGTTGGCTCAATAACAGAACTGTTTGATGAGCCGTAATTATTTGCGGAATGTGAGAAACAACCTGTAAACATTGTTATTATACAAGCAATGGATATTATTATTGATATTGGTTTTTTCATATGTTCTCCTCCTAAAAAAGGCTCTCAAATTTATTACATTTTGAGAGCCTGCGTTGTTTTTATTTTGCTTTTACGCTTTTAACATTTGACCATGCACCGTAGATCTTTGAGCCGTTTGCGGTTTTGTACGCTCTGACTCTTACATAGTACTTTTTGCCTTTTGTGAAGTTTTTGCCTGCGCATGATGTTGCGTTTCCGACAGCTTTGCCTGCAACATATTTTTTGCACTTGCTGTCTTTGTACCAGCAAACCTGATAGCCACTCGCCTTTGAAGCCTTGCTCCAGCTTGCGCTGATTTTGTGGCCTTTTTTAGTGGCTTTTACTGATTTTAATGACGGCTTACCCGGTTTGCTTACAGCAGGTGCCTTTTTAGGAGAGTTTATTGAAAATCTGTATAAAGTTCCAGCCTCCTTATTGTTATCATAAACTTTCAAGCAATATGTTCCGCTGCTTAATGACACACTGATTGAATCTTGTGCATATCCGGTTGAATCATTTACAGAAAAATATGAACGAGTAATATTTTCGCCCGTCATTGTATATATTCCCATATACAAATAACCATCTGATTTTACATTGATTTTATATGTCCCCGATGATACTGTAAAACGGTAAAAATCTTGAGGATCAAAGTAACTGATTGCCCCTTTGTACGATGTATTCAAAGAAATATCATTTGCATTTCCGATAATGTCATCGTTAGTTGACAGACTTTCATAAAAGCTTTCGTTTGCAGATTCGAAAGAAGTTGAGATTGAGTAATTTTGATTATCGCTACCAACTACTTTAAAATAATATGTTCCTGCCACAAGCATAATTGTATATTCATCATAGCTTTTTCCCAAATTATCGTTAAAATTAACATATTTTTCGTCCAATCTATATGATAAGTCATTTTCGGAATAAATATAATAGTAATACGAGTTTGAACCCGAAGCGGTAATTGACAATCTGCCTGACTCAAATAATGTGAATTTGATGAATTCACCGTTGCTGTTTTCTGCAAATGTTCCGCCGATTGTTGAGCCTATGGTGTAATCCCTTGCCTTTGCGACGGTGTCATACGCACCTGCGGCATAAGCCGTAATGCCTACGCTTGCAGAAACGCTCAACGCCATAATCATTGACAAAACCAAACTTAAAATTTTTTTCATAATTTTTTCTCCTTTAATTTTACTTGTTAAAATTATATTATCATATTTTCGTGTAGATTGCAAGTATAAAATTAAGTGCAAAAACAGCATATATAAAACACCCATAAAGTAATATATAATATTACCGTGAGGTGATATTGTGTTTAAAGTAAAAAAAGAAGAATTTACAAACAAAACATTTCGTATGCCCAATGATTTGATAGAACAACTCCAAAGTGTTGCACAGGAGCAGAGCGTGTCACTCAATCAGCTTGTTATACAGTGCTGTCAATATGCACTTGATAATTTGGAAAAGTAAGAATTTTGCAGCAATGCAAAGTTCTTTTTTGTTTTGAGGTATTATCCCCTTGCATTAATTCGGGATATACTATATAATAATTGTGTATTTAAAATTTTTAGATTGCGAGAAAGATATGGAAAAGATTTTAGTTTTGGACTTCGGCGGTCAGTACAATCAGCTTATTGCCCGTCGTGTGCGTGACCATCATGTTTATGCCGAAATTTTGCCTTACACCACACCGCTTGAAACTATCAAAGCAAACGGTTACAAGGGCATTATTTTTACAGGCGGACCTAATTCGGTTTTTGATATGTCGTCACCGCATTATACAAAGGACATTTTGCAACTCGGCGTGCCGATTCTCGGCATTTGCTACGGCTGTCAGCTTATCGCTTGGATGGGTGACGGTGAGGTTAAAACCGCTCCTGTGTCCGAATACGGCAAGATTGAACTCAATGCCAAGGACTCAGTGCTTTTCAAGGGCGTGCCTGAAAAGTCGGTAGTTTGGATGAGCCACACAGACTATATTGCAACTCCGCCGCAGGGATTTGAAATTATCGGCTACACCGATGACTGTCCGTGTGCCGCAATGGAGAACAAGGCAAAAAATATTTACGCTGTTCAGTTTCACCCTGAGGTTACTCATTCCGAGTACGGCAAGCAGGTGCTTTACAACTTCCTTTACGAAGTTTGCAAGTGCACAGGCGACTGGGTTATGGATAATTTTATCGACAATACTGTTAAAGAGCTTCGTGAAAAAATCGGCGACAAGCATGTAATTTTGGGCTTGTCGGGCGGTGTAGACAGTTCCGTTGCAGCAGGCTTGCTTTCCCGTGCAGTCGGCAAGCAACTCACCTGCGTTTTTGTTGACCAAGGTCTTATGCGTAAGGACGAGGGCGACTTTGTAGAAAAAACTTTCACCGAACTTTTTGATATGAATTTTGTTCGTGTAAATTGCGGCGAGCACTTTATGGAATGTTTAAAGGGCGTTACAGACCCTGAGCAAAAGCGAAAGATTATCGGCACGGAATTTTACAAGGTATTCTGGGACGAAGTCAGAGCAAGAGCAGCAGAGGGATTCTTTGCGCAGGGTACAATTTATCCTGACAGAATTGAGTCCGGCAAGGGCAAAAGTGACGGCAAGGCACAGACTGCCGTTATCAAAACTCATCATAATATGGTTGAAAAGCCAAAGGATATTTCGTTTATTGATACAATCGAGCCGCTCGGCGACCTTTTCAAGGACGAAGTCAGAGCAGTAGGCGAAAAACTCGGAATTCCTCACGAGCTTGTATGGCGTCAGCCGTTCCCGGGTCCGGGTCTCGGCGTCAGAATTATCGGCGAAGTTACAGCCGAAAAAGTAAGAATTTTGCAGGATGCCGATTGGGTACTCCGTGACGAAATGAGCAAAAACGGTTACGAGAACAACCTTGCGCAGTTCTTCTGCGTTCTTCCGGGCGTCAACTCCGTAGGCGTTATGGGCGACCACAGAACATATGACAATGTGGTTGTCATCAGAGCCGTTACAACAGATGACTTTATGACTGCCGACTGGGCAAGAATTCCGTATGATATTCTCGCCAAGGTCAGCAACCGTATCACAAACGAGTGCGCTCATATCAATCGAGTGGTCTATGATATAACATCCAAACCACCTGGAACAGTTGAGTGGGAGTAGTTCCCTTTGGTTTAGATGTGCCGAAAAACCCAGTATTTATGCGTCTTTCGGGACTTGGCACTTTTTGAACAACCGCTTTTGCAACACTTTTTTTCAAAAACGTGTTTTATGGCAGGTGAAATAGTCCCCCCCTTGGCTTGCAAGTAAAACATAATTTTGCACATTTTTAAGGCTACTGCTTCGTTTTGAGGTGGTAGCCTTTTAAATATAAAAACATCTTTTATATTTACCGATTTTATGATATTATTTGTTTAGATATTTTGCAAAAAGACAGTTAATGAGTCTGATTAGCTGGTTTTTCTTTGCATTTTAGTTCACACTGCAACAGAACAACAATGATTAAAAGTTGCAATATCAGATAAAACAACAAATTATAAATGAGTGTATTGAAAATGTATAATAAAACTACTAGAAAAATAATTTCTGCAAATGAGGTTTCTATAAGAAAATTTAATGATAGTAAGTGTAATTTAGTATATAACGGGGAGTGTATTTTCGATAGATTTCCGAAAAATTTGATTACAAAAGAAGATGTTGATTTGCCTTATTTTGACGGTACATATATTCCGGAAAACTTTTGCAAAGGCTTGGCTGCGAAATATTTATATTCTTCAGAACAGAAAAAACAATTGTTTTCAGGTGATGGTTGGAGATGTGTTGAGTATAAGTGCGGACATATTAGAATGTCAAGTGATTGTAATCATAGAATGTGCGTGTTAGCTCATCTTGGCGAATCAATAAAAGTTGAATATAAAAAAAGTGATAGTTATTGTACAGAATGCTATAAAAAGAAAGACGATATGATCGAAAAAGTATGCAATCAACTCGCTATTGAATATAATTGCAAACCTAAGGATTTCGCTAAAGACAGTGTAATATTTACTGTTTCAAAAAAAGAAAACGGCAGACGAGAAATGCCGTTTTTTGAACCACGGCTTGAAATAATTACGATGGGCAAAAGCGTAGTCGTCAATGCATCAAAAAGCATAATGCCCTATATCAAAAAGAAATTCAAAAATAAATCTACTTACGATATTATGACAAGTAAGTTAGTGTATGGAGTTAATCCATATTATTTACCAGATATTATAAATATAGAGCCTGTCCAAAATGAAAATTATAAATTTGAAATTATCGACAAGGATATTCAATCGCTATATAAATATGAGGAATTTTCTAATGCGTTACAATATGATTATGACAGTAAAAGACCTGGAGTTTTGGCTGCTGTAGCATTTGATGATACACAAGTAATAGGAATTGCTTGCGCAAGTGCCGACAGTGAAGCTATGTGGCAAATTGGTGTTGATGTTTTACCAAAATATCGTGGTAGGGAAATTGCAGTTAAGCTTGTAAATATGTTGACACTGGAAATTCTTAATAATTACGAAGCAATACCATATTATACAACCGATTGTGCTAATATTAGTTCTCAAAAAGTTGCGATAAAAAGCGGTTATGTTCCTGCTTGGTCGCATTGCTTTAAAACAAGACTGCCAAAGTTTATAGTTAAATATTACCAATTTAAAGAACTTTTCAATTAGAAATTTATTGTGCTTGTAAGGATTTCAATTATGATTATAAAAGTTAACTCCGAATCACAACTTAATATTTGTATTGATATAATTCACAAAAGTTTTAATACGGTTGCGGATAATATGAATTTGACGCCAGAAAATTGTCCCGGTTATACTGCATTTATGCCTATACAAAGACTACAAAGTCAATTTAAGCATGGTGTCAAAATGTTTCTTTACAAATACAATAATGTGTTTGTGGGATATTTTTCATTGAGTGTTGAAAAAACGAGGTCGAATTAAATAATTTATCGGTTTTGCCGGAATACAGGCATCGTGGAATAGGCAAAGAATTGATAAATTATGCAATGGATTATTCTAAGAGAACCCTTGGAGCAAGTAAAATAAAAATTGGAATTATAGAGGAAAATATCATATTAAAAGAGTGGTATAAAAATTTTGGCTTTACTCACACAGCTGCAAAAAAAATTTGATCATTTACCTTTTACAGTTAAATTTATGGAGTTGGAAATATAAAATTACAAAGCGTTGCGATTTGTAATTGATGAATTTAGGAGACAGCAATGCATAAATACGAAAAAATCGAATTAACAAATATGTGTATGATATATGACAATAACGGGAATGTTGTTGTGCAGGAAAAACTGAATAAAAATTGGGGCGGAATAACTTTTCCCGGAGGGCATATTGAAATCGGAGAATCGTTTGTCGATTCGGTAATCAGAGAAGTAAAAGAAGAAACAGGTCTTGATATAAAGCATCCTAAAATTTGCGGGATAAAATGGTGGGAAGTAAGCAAGAATAAAAGATATGTGGTTTTACTTTTCAAAACAAATGAATATTCCGGCACTTTGCAATCCTCCGATGAGGGAAAAGTGTTTTGGGCAAAGCTGGATGAACTTAAGTCTATGAAGCTTGCAGAAAGCTTTGATAAAATGCTCAAAGTGTTTACAGATGACGATGTTCAAGAACATATACAACTGAAAAATCACGGTCAATGGATTGATATATTAAAATGACCTGCAAGCCGGTTGGAACTATTCATTTACCATATTTGCAACATATCTTGCAACACGAGTGATGATAAAGGAAATAACACAGCAAAAAATCACCTCAAAACAGTGCAAAAATGGCTTAGAATAGATATAAAATAGTACAAATGATAATCTCGGAAAAGAGTGGGAATGAATTGAAAAAGTCCGAAAACCCAGTGTTTATGTGGGTTTGCAGACATCTCCTAATACTCAAATCACTTATGCAACATCTCCTTGAAAAAAAGATTTTGCAACAGATGAAATAATGATAAGTGGTTTTGAAAGCCGGAATTGCATCAAGCAATTCTGGCTTGTCGCTTGGCTTATTATCAAAATACTATTCTTAAAGCCATGTCAAAATAAAAAATGATTTGAGCCCTATAAAAAATGTAAAATTCGAAATATGATATCAAACTACTATGTTTTTTATCTAATATTACGGAAGCAAAAAGGAATGAGACAGAATGACGAGTAAAGAATTGAAAAGTATTCTTACAGAAAATAAAATTACATTAACTACAATACAGAAGAAGTCTATATGTACATTTTACAATTTCCATTCTTATTCTGTTAGAATAATTTTTCACAAAATAGTTGTTGTTAAAGATATAACAGCTACAAAACTGTTTCCAAAAATCTACTTCATCCCATTGCGCAAAATCAAAAGTTGATTTTGCAGTAATAAATAAAAAAATAGTTAATTCCTTGACCGAACATTGGATATTAATATCGGTCTGATTCGAGTATGGCATAATAGAATTTATCCCCGATGCTTCCGTTTTTTTGATAGCAGTATCTTCTGAATGTTCCCTCAAGAGTCATACCTATCTTTTGCATAACCTTACTTGAACCGATGTTTCGTGTATCGCAGCCAGATGTAATCCTATCATAGTGCACTTCGTCAAACAAATAATTCACTACTGCACTTGCCGCTTCTGTCATTATTCCTTTATTCCAATATGGCTTATCAATTTGCCATCCGAGATGACAGGTAAAACATTCGTCGTCTTGAGTAACTACGGCAATATTGCCGATAACAACTCCTTGAAATTCAATAGCCCAGTTATAAGTTGTCGTTTTACTGTAATTTTTTATCCAGCTTTTCAAGACGGTCTTTGTTTCGTTTATCGTTTTGTGCGGCTCATAAGAAAGATATTTTACCACATCAGGATTACTTGCCCACTTAAACATATCGACACTATCGTTTAATTGAAAACGCCTTAAAATTAACCTTGCGGTTTTTATCGTATTAGTTCCGACGTGATTTAACGGACTTAATAATTCTATATCAGTCATTTATTTACACCCCAATTTCTGCACGCACTTTTTATTGTTTGTGTGATTTTATTGTAACACAAGGCAATGAAAAATTACAACTATTTTTACAAGAACAATAAATGATATGCGTGTAAAAAATTAAAAAGCAGGTGCAAGATTTCCAACTTCGTGTTTAAATGACATTAAAAATGTTTTTCAACAACAGGGCATTATAACGGTTGATTTTTGCGAAAGCTTTCTCCAATTGTTAACAAAATGATAAAAATTGCGACAATTTTCTTGGGAAATATTGACAAAATTCGGATTATATGATATCCTTTTTAAAGATATAATTTTAGGGGATTTACACAGAAAGCGGGGCGTTACTTTGTACGGGTTGCACAAAAGAATGCACGCTTTTTCTTTTTTAACGGCATTTTTGATTTTGATTTCTTGCGCCGTCAGCACTGATGTTTATGCCTACGATTCGACTCGTTTGGACGACGCTTCGTGGGTTGATGATGAGTCGGCTGTGACGAAAATCCTTAATTATGACAATGGCGAAAGCGGAACGATGGATTGTGCTGTGTCTTATCTTGTTGATGAGGCAAACAGCGCAGTCTATTTTCAAATTCTGACAAGTAATTTTGAAGTTTCAAAAAACAGCGATATTCGTATTTATTTTAATGTGGCTTCCGACGGTCAACATCATTTACTTTATTTTGATAAAGACGGAATTCATTGCCACAGCGAAGATAAAAAATTGTTTTCAGGCGGAAGCAATTTTTGCACGGCAAGTACCATCGGTGCAGGCACTTATCTCATCGCACTTGATGTAAAAACAAAAGCAAATACTAATGCTTTTCACTTGTATTTGTCGATTAATAGCAAGAAATATGACTTAATCGAGGGCGTTGTTCTGAATAAACCGACAACAACGAAAAAGCCCGCTAAAACAAAAACAAAGTCGATATCCGTAAATTCAAACAAAAACAAACATAACACAGCCGAAAACACAACCGGTGTGGACATCAATGTTGACAAGCTTGATGACAAAAGTTCATCTGTCGAAAAAGAAGCCGTCACCAAATTCAGAGGGCAAAACAAATACCACACAACAACAAAAACCGGCAAAAAACATAAGAAATCATCCGCAACTGTTTCTTCTGATAGAGTCGATAAAACAGAACTTAATGCAACTTCGCCTGTTTGGAACACATACAGTCAACAGTCGGCTTTAAAAGTCAATAAAAACAAGGTTATATTTATATCCGCAATAGTTGTCGGCACGGTCGGATTGGTGTTTATGGGATTTGCACTTGGTAAGCTTTCGGGCAAAGCGGAAACAAAGAAAGCAAAGTCTGACGACGAAGCCGATGACAAGGCTGTAATGTCCGAGGACGATTTTGACTTTTGACAAGCATTGTGATTCGAAAAAGAAAATGCCTCAAAATTTTTTTGAAAAAAGTGTTGACAAACGCTGTGAGAGATGGTATTATGTGTCTGTAGTTAGCGGTGGCTAACTGACAAAACAAGCGAAAGTCAAAACATCATATGAAGCAAAATGCTTTATTTTTTTGACTGTGCGGTTAGCATATGCTAACTCACCGACGCAGAATATTCGCACACATACAGGAAGAAAAAATATGCTTGAAAAGTACCTGATAGAGCATTGCTCGCCAACCCTTGCATCGTTGAAAACAGCAAATCTTGTGAATGTTTTGTTTGACGACGAGGCACTTCTCACATCATCTGTTGAAAAGATAAACAATGAATTGCAAGATACGGGTGTATGCCTTTTGGTGCTGAAAAAAAGTGAAAACAGTGCTCTTGTTTATGCCGTGAGAAAATCAAAATTGGCACACGATTTGCAACAGAACGGTGTGTCGGATTTGTTAAGAGATTACGGCTATTGCAACACGGATGTTGAAGCGTGCATTGAAAGATTAAAATCCCGTTTAAGTTGTACGGAGGCGTTTCCGCACGAAATCGGAATTTTTCTTGGATATCCGCTTGATGATGTCAAAGGATTTATTGAAAATGCGGGGCAAAACAGCAAGTGCACCGGATGTTGGAAAGTCTACTGTAATGAGTGTGAAGCAATAAAAACCTTTGCAAAATTTAACAAGTGCAAAGAAGTATATACAAAACTTTGGCTCAAAGGCAGAAGCATAGCAAAACTTACTGTCAGAGCAGTTTAAGAAAGACGGTGAATTTATGAGTAAAACAGCGGTTGTATATTGGAGTGGAACAGGCAACACGGCAGCTATGGCAGAGGCAATTGTTGACGGTGTAAAGTCCGTAGGCGGACAGGCAGAAGTATTTACTGCTGATTCGTTTAACTCCGATATGGCAGAAAATTATGATTTCATAGCGTTCGGTTGCCCGTCAATGGGTTGCGAACAACTTGAAGATTCGGAATTTGAGCCAATGTTCGATTCCTGCAAAAGCAAACTTAAAGGTAAGCAAATCGCACTTTTCGGTTCGTATGGCTGGGGAAACGGTGAATGGATGCAAATATGGGAGGATGACTGTAAATCTCTCGGTGCAGACTTGGTTTGCGACAGCGTGATTTGTAATGACGCACCTGATGACGAAGCAATAGAAAAATGCAAAGAATTGGGTAAAATGCTGGCTTAGAATCCTATGAACAATTTGAGCTTCGGCTTAAATTGCTCCAAATGTGTTTAGCACTCGCTAAAGATGTTTGGAACAGTTTAAACTTGATTAAAAAGTAAAATTGTTCCTATTTCTCTACTCCTAATCCAATAAACAAAAGGCGAGCGGCTATGTCGTTCGCTTTTTGTTATATTAAAAATTTCTTGGATAATTTAAGACTGTTGAGAAAGTTTTAAAAAGTGGAGGCGTAATTCGGTTGATTAAATTTTGGCGTGTTTCAGGAGCTTTATCAACAGTATAAAAAAAGGAACATCGTTTGATGTTCCTTTTGTGGTGACCCGGACGGGAATTGAACCCGTGTTACCGCCGTGAAAGGGCGGTGTCTTAACCTCTTGACCACCGGGCCGAATTGGTGGCTTTAACTGGATTCGAACCAGTGACACTGCGGGTATGAACCGCATGCTCTAGCCAACTGAGCTATAAAGCCGTTTTGACTTGCAAGCAAGAGTATAGCGTAAAATAGGGATTTTGTCAACACTTTTTTCAAAAAAATTTTCAAAAGTGTAAAATTCGGCACATATCACCCACTTTTTTTAAACTTTTTATTAAAAGGGGTACATTTGTTTGACTTTGGTCTTGCGGGGTGATAGTATATTGAATATATAAGATGTATAAAATTAACTATATTATAATTAATGTCGGAGGGGTAAATGAAAAAGCTGGGTGCAAAACAACAAAAATGCCTTGATTTTATTAAGGAATGTCTTGATGAAAGAGGTGTTGCGCCGACCGTAAGAGAGATTGAAACGGCATTAGGCTATCGCTCGCCGTCATCTGCACAGTATATGCTCAATTCTCTTGAAGAAGCCGGCTATATCGAGCGTGACCCTTTGATGAAGCGAACGGTTCGCATAAAGGGGTACGACACAAAAGCGTATTATGTGCCTCTTGTCGGAACGGTTACGGCAGGTCAGCCGATTTTGGCGGTTGAAAGCATTGAGGATTATATCCCCGTTCCCGTCAAAAACAAAGGACAGAATATGTTTGCTCTCAGAGTAAGGGGCGATTCAATGGTGAATGCCGGAATTTTGAACGGCGACACAGTTATTGTTGAGCGAACCCCTGTTGCCGCAAACGGCGAAATTGTCGTTGCGCTGATCGGTGACGAGGCAACGGTCAAAAGGTTCTATAAGGAAAACGGTCATTTCAGGCTTCAACCCGAAAACGACGCTTACGAGCCTATTATCGTTGATGAGGTTGCGATTTTGGGCAAGGTAAATATGGTAATCAGAACTTATTAATATATTTTAGGAGTGGGAAAAATGAGTGAATGTACACACGATTGTTCAAGCTGTGCAAGCAACTGCGCAGAAAGAAAAGAGCCACAGAGCTTTTTGAAACCGATGAATAAGAATTCAAATATCAAAAAAGTTATCGGCGTTGTATCGGGTAAGGGCGGTGTAGGCAAAAGCCTTGTAAGCTGTTTGCTCGCCGCAAAATGCCGAAAGGCAGGGCTCAAGGTCGGCGTTCTTGACGCCGATATTACAGGTCCGTCGGTGCCAAAATCATTTGGCATCGCATCAAGAGCAATGCAGGACGAAACCGGTCTTTTGCCGACAGTCACCAAAACAGGCGTAAAAATGATGTCAATCAATCTTTTGCTTGAAGATGTCAACTCACCTGTTGTTTGGAGAGGCCCTGTTATTTCGGGCGTTATTGAGCAGTTTTGGACCGATGTAAACTGGGGCGAGCTTGACTACCTCTTTGTTGATATGCCTCCGGGAACAGGCGATGTTGCACTCACGGTGTTCCAAAGCCTCCCTGTTGACGGAATTGTTATTGTTACAACCCCGCAGGATTTGGTAAAGATGATTGTTAACAAGGCGTTCAATATGGCAAAGATTATGAATGTTCCTGTGCTTGGTTTGGTTGAAAATATGAGCTATTATCAGTGCCCTGATTGTGGCAAGAAGCACAACATTTTCGGCGAAAGTCAAATTGACGAAACAGCATCGGAACTCGGAGTTCCTGTTCTTGCAAAGCTTCCGATTGACCCTGAGGTTGCAAAGCTTGTTGACGAGGGCAGAGTTGAGGATGTTGATTGTCCTGAGCTTGATGAGTTTGTGTCTGCACTTGATTGATGAGGAGAACGGTATATGCCAAAGAGAGAGAATTATATTTCGTGGGATGAATATTTTATGGGTATTGCGCTTCTTTCGTCTATGAGGAGCAAAGACCCGAGCACACAGGTTGGCGCTTGTATCGTCAGCGATGACAACAAAATTATGTCTGTCGGCTATAACGGTTTTCCCCGTGGTTGCAGTGATGACGAGTATCCGTGGGAGAGAAGCGGCGAATGTTCAAACGACACAAAGTATCCGTTTGTTTGCCACGCAGAACTCAATGCGATTTTGAATTCGGGCGGTCACAATCTCAGCGGTGCAAGGATTTATGTTGCGCTGTTTCCGTGCAATGAATGTGCCAAGGCGATTATTCAAAGCGGAATAAAAGAGGTTGTTTATATGTCCGACAAGTATGCCGAAACAGAAAGCACTCTTGCCAGCAAAAAGATGTTTTTGTCGGCAGGCGTTAAGCTGACAAAATTCGCTCCGACACATAAAAATTTGAAAATTTCATTTGACGAAAGTGATGTATAATATGCAGATTGATATTTATGATTTTGACAAAACATTAGTTCCGTTTGACAGTGGCTCGTTGTTTTTTATGTACTGTATGATCCACTATCCGTGGTGTATAATTATTTTGCCTATCGTTGCGGTTGCAGGCTTGCTTTTAGGACTTGGGCTTATCGGATTTACCGAGTTTAAACGCACATGTTATCTTTTCTTGCCTATGATTCCGACCGAAAAAGCAGTCAAACAATTTTGGGATAAGTACGTAGGCAAGGTTCATCCGTGGTTTTTTGACAGAAAAAGATACAGCATTATTATAAGTGCAAGCCCTGATTTTTTGCTTGAAGAAATTGCAAACCGCTTGAAAGTTGATGAGCTTATTTGCTCTCGTCATAACCGAAAGACAGGTGTTATTATTGGCAAAAACTGCAGAGCCGAGGAAAAAGTGCGCCGTCTTTACGAGGTACATAAGCCTGAAGATTTGAAAGTTATGGATGTTTATTCTGACTCCTACAGACACGACAAGTACATTTTTTCACTTGCAAAGAATCAGTGCTATCATATCGAGCACGGCAAAAAAGTGCCGTTTGATTACAAGGATGTTTATTCAGATTAATATTATTAGAAACGAGAAGTTTTAATGAGAAAATTTGCCGATATATTTTTAGTTTTTTTGCTCACGCTTTGTGCCGTGTTTGCATCTTATTTTGTTGCCGAAAAAGCGGTTAAAACGGACAGGAGCGCTGAAAAAATGATTACCGTCAGCAAGGTTGCCGCAACCGAAAAGGACAGTGACAGAGTTCTTCTTTGCGAAAATAACAAGAGGGACTATCATTTTTATAAGCAGGGCGAAAAAATCGTTATGGTTCACAAAGGTGTTGACTACTTTTTTGAAAATTGGAGTCAGTACATTGATGTTGAAAAGCCGAAACTGTATTTTAGACATTTGGATGAAGACCCTGTGGACAAAATAGTTGTCAAGGCGGTCAGCGACATCAACGAGGACGGAAGTTATGTTTACGGTGTTTATATTCTTTCGGAAATAGACAATGAGGATGGCACGCTTAAATATAAAGTTAACGCTTTGACAAGAGCGTCAACCAAGCAATTAATTGACGAAAAGGTGAATATTGAAATCAGCCAATCAAAACTTTGCAAGAAACTCGGTTATTTGGCTATGTGCCATATTACCGATAAGGTTAATTACAATAGAGTAACCGGTGTGCCGGACTCTACTTATTATAATTCGTTTCATATTTTGCAAAGTCCGACAGGCGAGTTCTACACAATTGACGGATGGGACCGTGGCGCTGCGGAATACACGGTTGAAAAAGACGGTATTTATGTTACATTTCCGATAACAATAAGATATAAGGACACAGATGTTGTTCAGCAGGCAGGATATGTAAAATGTATGCTTTCAGTCAAGTACAAGAGCTATTATGTTTATATAATGCCAAGAACTATGTCGTTCAAGGCGAATATGGAATACGGTGCGTATAAATACGACTATGACGACAAAGAATGGCGGTCTGTGTGGAAAAATGTAAACAAGTCTAACGGCGGTGACAAGGTTATCGACTATGTTCAGTTTGAGGGCAATGTTGCTTCCGAACTTGAAACAGAGGATTTTTCCAAAAATTCAAGTGATTTGAATAAGCTTGTGGGAGTTGTTATTCTTCAGGACGAAGTTTTGCTGTATGCGAAAAAAGGCTATTCCTTTAAGAAAGACATTGTTAAGAAAAATGATTATTCCGTTCGACTGACGATGAACGAAGCTATAGCGGAAACAGATTTTGATGTTGCATACACCGCTTCGATTTCGCAGAGTTCAGAAAACACAGAAATTTTGACCATAAAGCTTGACCAGCCGTATAAGAGGGAGAACATAAGTAAAATTAAAATTAATTTTGGAGTTAAGTGATAAATGACAAACTTTAAGGACATTGCGATTACAACAGATTCCACCTGTGATTTGCCACAGGAATTGATTGAGGAAAACGAAATTACCGTTATTCCTTTGACAATTCTTTTGGGCGACAGCGTGTATCGTGACGGCGTTGACATCAAGCCCGATGGCATTTATGCGTATGTTGATAAGACGGGCGTGCTTCCAAAGACTTCGGCGGTCACCCCTGTGGAATATTATAAGGTGTTCAAAAAGCTTGTTGACGATGGCAAAAAGGTTGTTCACATCGGCTTTTCGTCAGGACTTTCGTCATCGTTTCAAAATGCGATTGTTGCGTCAAGCGAATTTGATGATGTTTATTGTGTTGATTCAAAAACGCTTTGCACCGCACAGGGACTTTTGGTTCTCAAGGCTTGCGATTTTCGTGCAAAGGGTTTGGACGCAAAAAAAATTGCCGACAAGGTTACAAAACTTGTGCCAAAGGTGAGCGCAACCTTTGTCCTTGACGGACTTGAATATCTCCACAAGGGCGGAAGATGCTCAACCGTTGCAAGATTCGGCGCAAATGTTCTCGGCATCAAGCCGTCTATCGCCGTTGACAATCAAACAGGCAAGCTTGAGGTGGCAAAGAAATATCGTGGCAAAATCGATATTGTTTATAAGCAGTACATCACCGACAGAATGAATGAGATAAAACGAATTGAGCCTGACCGTGTTGTTATTGCGGAAAGCGGCGGAGTGTCGCCAAAAACTTTGGCGTTTGCAAAGGGCGTAATCGAGGGCAAGGACAAGTTCAATCAGGTCATAGTTGCCGATGCAGGTTGCACAATTTCATCTCATTGCGGGCCTAAAACATTTGCGATTTTCTATATCAAAAAATAACCCTATATATAATGTAATTAATAATATGGCACTTAAAGAAGAAATTTTGAATTATTTGACCGAGCACAGCGGCGAATATGTCAGCGGTGAGGAACTTGCACAGAGCCTCGGCAAGAGCCGTGCAGGCGTGTGGAAAGCTGTTAAGACACTTCAGGCTGACGGCTACACAATCGAAGCCGTTACAAACCGTGGCTATATGCTCGCTTCAAATAACGATATTTTGAACGAAAACGAACTGAAAAGATATATAGATTTTGACTGTGACATTGCTTTTTACGAAAGTATTGATTCCACCAACAATGAAGCAAAGCGAATTATTGTTGACGGTGATTCAAAGCCGTTGCTTGTTGTGGGTGAAGAACAGACAGCAGGCAGAGGCAGACAGGGCAAAAGTTTTTATTCTCCGGCGAAAACGGGGATTTATATGAGCCTTGTTGTTCACCCGATGGCAAAACTTCAAAATGCGGTCACTGCCACAACCGCCGCTTCGGTTGCCGTGTGCAAGGCTATCGAAAAACTGACGGATGTCACTCCGCAAATCAAGTGGGTGAATGATGTTTATGTTGACGGCAAAAAGATTTGCGGTATATTGACCGAGGCTGTAACGGATTTTGAAACCCAAACGGTTGCCTCTGTGATAATAGGTATCGGCGTGAACCTCAAAACTCACAGTTTCCCGTCTGATGTGCAAAATGCTTCGTGCCTTGAAGCACCTGTCAAAAGAGCCGAGTTCATCGCAACCGTTGCAAATGAGCTGAACGGAATTGTGACGGGCGATTATGATGTGTTCATTGACTACTATCGCTCACACAGTATGATTGTCGGCAAGGAAATCAATTTTATCAAAAACGGAATTGTCACCCCTGCAACTGCGGTGGGCATAGACGATGTCGGCGGACTTGAGGTCGTCCTCCCCGACGGTACTCACGAAACCCTCCGTTCCGGCGAAATCACCGTCAGAACAAGATGACATTTTTAGACTGTATCAATTCGTAGGGGCGAACTGTGTTCGCCTCTTTTTTGTGTATAGTATTTTTTATTGCTTTTTGACAAAATAAAAAAACGCATCCGATTTGGGAAGAATGCGTTTTTTTATTATTATCAAGATAGTATTGTCAGCGCAATACTGCGAAACCAAGATCAATCGCTCCGGCGAGAATTCGTGAGGTCTTTTGCATCCCAAGGGTCTCTGCAAACCAAAGGATGATAAGCGCTATAAGGATTGCAATTATAAGTGCTTCTTTGCTCATAACCCACCTCCAAAGGATCGATAACATTATTATATACACTTTTGCAAAGAAAATCAATAGTATTTTGATGTTTTTTTAATATTTTTATGTAAAATAATTGTTGAAAAAAGTTTGGCTATGCTATATAATGAATGATGTATGAAATTTTATACGGAGGATAATTGTTGTATGGATACTATAACATTGGCAGCAGGCATTATTGCGGATAGGTCTGTAACTTTTACCGCAACCGTAATTGTTGCCGGAATCGGAATTGTTCTGTGCACATTGCTTGTTTTAATCGGCGTGTTCTATGCGTTCGGTGCGATTGTGTCAAAGTCACAGGCAAGTGCAAAGAAAAAAGAAGCAAAAAAAATTCAAAGCGATATGGAAGCGGCTTTGTCAAAGGCAAGTGAGAGCGTTCCTGCTCCTGCTCCGACAAGTGCTCCTGTTATTGAAGATGGTATAAGCGGCGAAGTTGTTGCGGCTATCAGCGCTGCCGTTTATGCAATGGAGGGCGGTTCAGCGGTCATTCGCTCCGTATCTCGCAGAGTGAGTCCTGTTACAACCCGCAATCCTTGGGCACAGGCTGCTGTTGTGGATAATACAAGACCGTTTTAAGGAGGACAAACCTATATGGAAATATTACAGGGTGTATGGGAAGTAATTAAAAGTATCCTTGTAAACAGCGGATATGCTTACTTCTTTACCGCAGATGGCGGATATAAAAACCTTATTATGCTTATTGTTGCCTTTTTCTTCCTTTGGTTGGGAATTAAGAAAGGCTTTGAACCACTTTTGATGATACCAATCGCATTTGGTATGCTCCTTGCCAATTTGCCGGGTGCAAACCTTGCGGTGCAGTATCACGATTTGCAGGGCTTCATTGATTTGGTAGCCGGCAGAATGACCGACACGGCAGGTAACACGCTCACGCCGGGTCTTATGGATTTCCTTTACTTCGGAGTTAAGGCAGGAATATATCCTCCGCTTATCTTCCTCGGTATCGGCGCTATGACCGACTTTAGCTCGCTTATTGCTAACCCGTCATCATTCATTCTCGGTGCTGCCGCACAGCTCGGTATTTTCGTTGCTTATGTAATTGCTGTTGTTTTGGGCTTCGACCCTCAGCAGGCAGGTTCAATCGCAATCATCGGCGGTGCAGACGGACCTACCGCCATTTTCGTAACATCAAAGCTTGCTCCGGCAATGCTTGGCACAATAGCCGTGGCGGCATATAGCTATATGGCTCTCGTGCCTGTTATTCAACCGCCTATTATGAAGGCACTCACAACCAAAAAAGAGCGTAGCGTTGTTATGGGCACACTTCGTCCTGTTTCAAAGCTTGAAAAGATTTTGTTCCCGATTATGGTAACAGTTATCGTTTCGCTTCTTCTTCCTGACGCTGCGGTTCTTGTCGGTATGCTTATGCTCGGCAACCTCCTCAAAGAGAGCGGACAGACAGAGCGTATCGCAAAGGCGGCTCAAAACGAACTTATGAACATCATTACAATTCTTTTGGGATTGTCGGTTGGTGCAACAACTTCTGCACAGTCATTCCTCAATCTCAACACTTTGAAGATTGTTCTTCTCGGCTTGATTGCGTTTGCATTCGGTACAGCAGGCGGTGTTCTTTTTGGCAAACTTATGTATGTTATTACAAAGGGCAAAATCAATCCGCTTATCGGCTCGGCAGGCGTATCCGCTGTTCCAATGGCTGCTCGTGTGTCGCAAAAGGTCGGTCAGGCAGAAAATCCGTCAAACTTCCTTCTTATGCACGCTATGGGTCCAAATGTATCGGGTGTTATCGGCTCTGCCGTTGCAGCAGGTATTTTGCTTACCCTTCTTGGATAAGAACAAACACAATAAAAATTCACAGAGGTGGTACAATCCGTTCCACCTCTGTTTTTGACACAAAGGGAAATTATTATGAACAAAGACGCAGTAAAACCAAATCGTGAGCAACAGCAGGTTATCGACACCGTTGACGGACCCGTGCTTGTTGTTGCAGGCGCAGGAACAGGCAAAACCGCAACTGTTGTAAAACGAATTGAGCATATCATCAAAGACGGCTATGCCCGTCCGTGGCAGGTGCTTGCAATCACCTTTACCAACAAGGCGGCAGGCGAACTTAAAGAAAGACTTGAAAACACAATCGGTCCTGAGGCAAACGACATTTGGGCGCAGACTTTCCACAGTATGTGCAGTCGTATGCTTCGCCGTTTCGGCGACAGACTCGGCTACACACAGCACTTCACAATTTACGACACGGACGACCAAAAGCGTGTTATGAAGCGTGTGCAGAAAAATCTCGGAATTGACGACAAGTTCCTCAATCACCGTGCAATTTTGACCGAAATCAGCCGTGCAAAGGACAGCCTTATCGACCCGAGAGAATACAAGCACACCAATCAAAACGATTTCAGAAAATCCAAGATTGCCGAGTGCTACCGTGATTATCAGCAGGAACTTTTGCGTTCGGACGCAATGGATTTTGACGATATGATTTTCAACACGGTTCGACTTCTCAAAGAAAATCCCGATGTTTTGGAAACATATCAGCACCAGTTCAAGTACATCATTGTTGACGAGTATCAGGACACATCATATGCACAATATGTGCTTACATATTTGCTTGCAGGCGAATATCACAACATCTGCGTTGTCGGTGACGACGACCAAAGTATTTACCGTTTCAGAGGCGCTACAATCGAAAATATTATGCGTTTTAAGGAAAGATACGAGGACGAGGGCGTAAAGGTCATTCAGCTTCAACTTGCCGAAAATTATCGCTCAAAGCAGAATATTCTTGACGCTGCCAACGCTGTTATCGCCAACAATAAGACAAGACTTGCCGACAAGCGACTTCGTTCTTATGCAGGCAAAAACGGTGACAAAATTGTGCTTTATACCGCAAACAACGAGCTTGACGAGGCGCAGTTTATTATCGACCAAATCAACGAAAATGTTAAAAACGGAATGAGCTACAAGGATCACGCAGTCCTTTACCGTATGAATGCGCAGAGCCGAAACATAGAAATTATGATGGCGAAATCGGGCATTTCTTATCGAATTATCGGTGGCAACCGCTTCTTCGACCGCAAGGAAATCAAGGACATTGTGTCGTATTTTGCACTCATCAACAACACAGCCGACAATGTTCGACTCCAAAGAATAATCAACACTCCGAAGCGTGGCATCGGCGACACGATGTTCAATTACATTTTGGAAATTGCCGCCGCAAACAAAATGACGGCTTTTGAGGTTTGTGAGCAGGCAGATGAGTTTGCAAAGACGCAGAGAAGCGCAAACAAGCTAAAGGCATTTTGCAATATGATTAACGGCTTCCGTGAGGATTTAGAGGACGGAATGAGCGTGAACGATTTGCTTCAGGAAATTTTGGAGCAGACCGAATATTTTGCATATCTCGAAGAGGACGACCCGTCAAAGGCAGATGACAGAAAAGCCAATGTTCAGGAACTTTCGTCAATGTTCGTCAAGTATCAGGAGGAGGACGAAAACTTCACCCTCCAAACATTCCTTGAGGATGTTGCGCTTGTGTCGGATATTGATTCGTACAATGAGGATGAGGACAGCGTTGTGCTGATGACTCTCCACTCGGCAAAAGGCTTGGAATTCCCTGTTGTGTTCATTCCGGGTATGGAGGAGGGCATCTTCCCCGGCAATCAAAGTATGTACAGCGATGAGGACCTTGAAGAAGAACGCCGTCTTGCTTATGTTGGCATCACCCGTGCGAGAGAAAAACTGTATCTTGTGTCGGCTCGTCAGCGTATGCTCTACGGTACAACAAACAGAAATATGCTTTCTCGCTTCGTGGGAGAAATTCCAACCGAAATCTGCGAGGATAAGACAGTCAGAATGCAGTCGAGCTATTCATCGGGTAGTTACAACGACCACTTTGGCTCACCTGCAAAGCCGTATAAGTACAGCAAGTCAACTCCAATCGGCGAGGGCAGACGAAGCTCAAGCACCGTGGCTCACTCGTTTGGTCAGGTTGGCGGAACAAAACCGCAGGCGAGCGCCGAAACCTATGCTGTCGGCGACACCGTTCGTCATTCGTCATTCGGCACAGGTGTGGTTATTTCGGCAAAACCGATGGGCAACGACACGCTTATGGAAATTGCGTTTGACAAGGCAGGCACAAAGAAGCTTATGGCTAACTTTGCCAAGCTTCAAAAACTATAATCATTTTAAGAGGGCGATTATTGGGGCACACTGCATAAGAAAGTAATTGGTTTAAGCTTTCTGAATTTTGCCCATTGCACTATTAAAAAATCCCACTAATACGCAAGTATTAGCGGGATTTTATTAATGCACACTGAACAAAATCAGTTAGCTTAAACTGCTTTGCACTCAAAAAACAAAGAAGCAGATGAAAGACAAGGCATAATTTGCAGGGCAGGCTTACCGCCTTCACTGTAAATTTAACGTAGTATTTCGATGCTTATTTGCTTTTTGAGCATTTATTACTTAAGTAGTGTGCCCCTTTGCCCTCTTTTTTGTCGGTTTTTGTCAATGGAGTTTTCCTTATTAATGTATATAATTTATATATTATAATATATAGGCAGAGGACAGGCTGAAAAAGAACCTAAAAAGCTGTGCAAAAGTTTGTGAAAGAATTATCAATACAATATTTTGCGAAATTCTATATATGGAAATAAAAAATATACTTTTTAAAAATATATACTATATCTTGTGTTTACCATTTTTTACCAATGCAAAAGTGTTACAAAATCGTAAGGTTTTGTAAGAAGTTCGTCACCTTTCCCAAATATTTAATTTAGCGTGATAAAGCGTCAAAGTCAGAAACCACAAGATATGGACATTTTAAAAGTTACAATAATATTACGACTGTAACCTTTTGTCAATGTTGCACAAAAAATATTACTCTCCCGACTTGACTTGTTGTGAAATCTCGCTATAATAGCAAGCGTTCGTGACAAAATGATATTAGGCGGTGTGGAAATTTGCTCCACAAATGCCAAATTCACTTGTTAAGAAAGTAAGGAGATTAAGATGACTAACCAATCATTTGCAGGTAAGCGTTCTTTTAGAACAATCCTGTCAATAGTAATTGCGATTGTACTTCTTGCAACGATGTTTGCAGGCACGGCTTTTGCCAAAACCTCTGATGAGTATACCGTCAGCATAGTTGACGGCTCAAGAAGTGTTGCTGTTGCTACAACTGAGACGGAACCTATCGAGATTCTCAAATCAGCAGGTATCACGGTATCTGCCGGCGATAAGCTGGACATATCCGATTTTAAAGAATCTGAGGGTGGCAGTATTGTAGTGAACAGACTCAACACCGTTTATGTTGAGTTTGACGGAAACATTACAGCATATCAGGTTTATTCGCATACAGTCGGCGACACATTCGCACAGCTTGGCATCAATGTCAAGAACAGCGACCAAATCAATTACAGCCTCAACACAGAGATTACAGACGGTATGGTAATCAAAATTACCTCTGCTCAGTATGTAACCCTCAAGGTTGACGGCACAGAAACAAAGTATGCTTTGACAAGCGGAACTGTTGCAGACTTGCTCAAAACAGCAGGCGTAACACTCGGCAAGGATGACTACACCGAGCCGTCACTTGATTCAAAACTTGAGAAAGACCTTGTAATCAAGGTTAAAAGAGTTGAGTACAAAACTGTTGAAAAGACAGAAAAAATTAAGTATTCAACTGTTGAAACAAAGGACAAAACCCTTGAAAGCGGCAAAACAAAGGTTGTCACAAAGGGCGAAAACGGTGAGGCTGAAGTAACTTATCAGGTTAAGTTTGTTAACGGCAAGGAAAAGGACTCAACCGAGGTTTCAAGAATTGTGACAAAAGAAGCAACTCAAAAAGAGGTTGTTGTCGGCACAAAGGAAACAAAAAAGAAAAAGTCAAAGAAAGATGACGACTCATCAAGCGATGTAAAGCCAAACGGCGTAAAGTCGAAGAACGGCTACGAGCTTGGTCAGGTCATCAAGGGAAGATACAGCCACTATTGTGCTTGTGCAACTTGCAACGGCAATTCAAGAGGCATAACTTCATCCGGCAAGAAAATCAAAAACGGCATGGATGACCCTCACTATGTTGCGTGCAACTGGTTGCCGCTCGGCACAGTAATCAGCGTTGACGGCACAAACTACACAGTTGTTGACCGTGGCGGAAGCGGCTTGTCACGACAGGGCAGAATTGATATTTTCACACCGGGCGGTCACAGCGAATGCTACAGACTCGGCGTCGGCGGTTGTTCAATCGAAATCGTAAGACTCGGTTGGTAACATCTGACACCTAAAAAAATGCAAAGAATCAATCGCTTTTTAATTACAATTAAGACTTATAATCCGTATACCGTCGGTATGCGGATTTATTTGTTATTAGCATGTTAATTTAGCGAAAAATATGTTGAAAAACAGTTGAAAATATGCTAACATAACAAGTAAATAATTTTATAGTTTTCACAAGGAGGCAAAGGTTTATGGATAAAAGAATTGTGAGAACAAGACGGGCAATTTTGGTATCTGTTTTGGAACAAACAAAAGACAAGAATGTGGATGAGGTTAGAGTAGTTAAGGTTTGCAGCGATGCGGGAATTAACAAGAGCACTTTCTATCTTCACTACAAGAGCATCGAAGATTGCGTAAAAGCAATTGTTGAGGGATTGGAAGAAGCGGTTTCAAGCTATGCCGCAACTGTCAACATTCAGCAGGCTCATGTAAATCCAAGCATTGTTGTCAATGACATTATTAATAACATTATTGCCAACGCCGATATTATTGAAAAGTACAAGAACAGCAGACTCGCTATTCCTGTAACAGAAAAGCTGCAAAAATCAGCTATCGAAACAATTTGTACAAACAATAACATTCAGCCGAATACGGTTGATTATGCAAGAGTGTCGCTCATCGTCTATGCCGTAACAGGTCTTGTGCTTAATGCGGATTTAAAG
The DNA here is from genome assembly GCA_902462495.1 of uncultured Eubacterium sp. GTDB lineage: Bacteria > Bacillota > Clostridia > Oscillospirales > Acutalibacteraceae > Eubacterium_R. Next base: position 27,526 of record CABQCC010000005.1, read on the forward strand.
AACGACAAAGATATTCTTTTTACAGCTCTTTCGGATATGATCAGAAAGAACTAATCGGCAAAACTCAATATTGAATTCGGCACTTGCCGTGTTCGCAAAATGTATAATCACTTGTTTTTATGAAATACTAAAACAGGTGATTTTATGTTTTATGCTTTTCGTGATGAGGTTGAAAATGTAACCGCCGAGGAGGCTCAAGCCTGCGACCTGTCACTCGGATATGTCGGTGTGTCCGAGCTTGACGAGGTTGTCAGGCTTTTTGATTTGCCAAAAAACGGGATAGGCACGCTCGGTTATTTCAAGGGCGGGGACTGTATTTGTGTTTGTTTTGAGGAGTGCAATATCTATGTCAGGCAACGGGCGGTGATTGTTGTCAGCGATTGCACAAAAAAGCATTTGACCGCCGTGCAAAACACAATTTCAAGGTTGCGTGGCGGAGAGGTGTCAAACGCAAAACTGCTCTACACCTTTGTTGACGAATTGCTTGCCGATGAGAACGAGGTGCTTGCCGATTTTCAAAAGAGCCTTGCGGAGACGGAAAAGCAAATTCTCGACGGCAGAGAAAGCGAAAGCCTTAACAAAACTCTCTATTGTGAAAAGCAGAGGTGCATTGCCCTCGGTGCATATTATTCAAAAATCAGGGACATAATCGAGGAACTCGGCGACAATGATTTTGACATTTTTCAGGAGGACGAACTGAAATATTTTGACCTTTTGGGTGCAAGGGCGGATAGGTTGCGGGAAAATTCAAAAATGCTGATTGACGGCATTGTGCATTTGAGGGATGCGTATCAGTCGGCGCTTGATTTGAGGCTCAACAACACAATGAAGCTGTTTACAATCGTCACCGTGGTATTTGCTCCGCTCGGCTTCATCACGGGTTGGTTCGGGATGAACTTCAAAAATTTACCGCTCATCAATTCGCCGTACGGAGCAGGGATTGTCATTGCGCTTTCGGTTGCCGTAACAGTCGGAATGGTTGCGTGGCTAAAACTCAAACGGTGATATTTTTGTTTGCCTCTGCATAAAATTTTACGGTGATTTTATGAAGAAAAAAGAGAGGCTCAACAACACCGTTGTGGGATATTGTGAGTGTCCGCACATTCATCTTGTCGGCTCGTCACAGTGCGTTGTGGACGGCTTAAAAGGGATTATGGAATACAGCCGTGACAGGATAAAAATCAATCTCGGAAAATACTGCCTTGTCGTTGTCGGCTCAATGCTGAGCATAAACGAGTTTTCGCCTGAGGGTGCAGTGATTGAGGGCGACATTCTATCCGTGGAGTATTGCAGTGATTAACAGGGTTGTTCAATGGCTTGTCGGCTATGTTGAGTTTTCGTTTTCGGGCGGTTTTTCGGCGGATTTTTTGGACGAGTGCTTTCAGCTCGGCTTGAATATTTATGACATCGGCGGCGACAGCAGGCTCACCGCACGGTGCCCCGTGCAGGCGTATAAGTATTTGCACAGAATTGCTTTTCGTCACGGCGGCAAGGTGAAGATAATCAAAAAATGCGGTCTGCCGTTTTATGCTTCACGGCTGATGTCACGGTTGGGTTTGGCGGTCGGCTGTGTGCTTTGCATTGCACTTTTCTGCTTTCTTTCGGGTTTTGTGTGGAATATCGAATATGTCGGCAACACAACAATTGAGCAGAGCCGAATTGAAGCGTTTTTGGACAAAAACGATTTTCGCATCGGCACTCATTGGAGCGTTGAGGAGAAGAAACGAATTGAGGATTTGATGCTTGCAAGCTTTGATGAAATTGCGTGGGTGCACATAAATCGAATCGGCACAACCGCAAGGGTGGAAATCCAAGAAGCAACGCCAAAGCCGAATAGTTTCTGCGGTTGAAGAGGGCAGACGAATTTAT
>CABQCC010000006.1 GCA_902462495.1 uncultured Eubacterium sp.
GGAAGATGTATATAAATACCTCGACTGAGCAAAAAACGAAAAACGCCAAAAATGCAGTAGGTTCGATACCTACGGCATTTTTAAAACCCCACCGTCAACACTTCGTGTTGCCACCTCCCCTTGCATCAATGGGAGGCATAATTCGGTTGATTATATTTTGGCGTGTTTCAGGAACTTTATCGACAGTCTATAGTACTTTTGATAAGAACTCAACCAATCTTTGGTCTTTTGGATGATTGAAGATGTCGTCAGGTGTGCCTTGTTCAAGGATTTTTCCCTCGTCCATAAAGATGACTCTTGTGGCAACTTCTTTTGCAAAGCCCATTTCGTGGGTTACGATAACCATTGTCATACCTTTGTTTGCAAGCTCTTTCATAACCTGCAAAACCTCGCCTACCATTTCAGGGTCGAGTGCCGAGGTCGGCTCATCAAAAAGCATAACCTCAGGTTCCATACAAAGTGCTCTTACAATTGCAACTCTCTGCTTTTGACCGCCCGAAAGCTGGCTCGGATATGCGTCTGCTCGGTCACGAAGTCCGACTGCGTCAAGGAGTTCAAGTGCCTTTGCCTCGGCGTCTGCCTGTGATTTTTTGAGCAATTTCATTGGCGCAATGGTCAAATTGCGGAGAATTGTCATATTTGGGAAAAGGTTGAAGTGCTGGAACACCATACCCATTTTTTGTCTGTGTTTGTTGATGTTGAGCTTTGGATTTGTCAAATCCTCACCGTCAAAAACGATGTGTCCGTCTGTCGGAACTTCAAGAAGATTGAGCGAACGGAGCATTGTTGATTTACCCGAACCTGACGGACCGATAATAACAACAACTTCGCCTTTGTTGATTTCGAGGTTAACTCCGTCAAGAGCCTTAACCTCTCCGCCGAGATAGTACTTTTTTACATTGTTTACGGCAATAAGTGCTTTATCGTTCATTCTTACGGAGCCTCCTTTCAAGCAATCCTGCAAGTTTTGTGAGAAGCATAACGATTATAAGGTAAACGAGTGCAACTGACAAAAGCGGCATATAATATGAATATGTTGCTGCCGAAATGCTTGAACCTGCCTTTGTGAGGTCGGTTACGGCAACATAACCTGCAACAGATGTTTCCTTGAGGAGTGCAATGAATTCGTTGAGGAGAGTAGGCAAAACAGCCTTGAACATCTGTGGCAAAATGATGTATCTCATAGTTTGAAAGTAGTTGAAACCGATTGAACGGCCTGCTTCAAACTGACCTTCATCAATCGACATAATACCGCCACGGAAGATTTCCGCAACATACGCACCGGAGTTGATACCAAATGCAAATATGGCAACGCCGACGCCGTTTGATGATGATGCAAATATAATGAAATATGTTATAAGGAGTTGAACTACAACAGGTGTACCTCTGATGACAGTGAGGTAAATTTTGCAGATGAAATTGAGAAATCTCATAATAAACCAAGTGAATCCGCCACGAATTTTGAGAGATTCCTCGTTTTTGTCGTATGAGGTACGAACTGCGGCGATAAGCACACCGATTACAATGCCGATGATTGCGGCAACAGCTGTAATTTTAAGTGTGTTTCCAAGACCTGTAACCATATACTTCCATCGGTCTTTTTGTATAAAGTTGAGGTCAAATTGTTCTTTGAAGTTTTCCACAAAAGCGGGAGCCTTCATTAAAATAATATCTAACATTTTGTATCTCCGTAAATAAAGGCGAACGATAGGTTCGCCTTTATATTTTGTTTATGATGCCAAATTATTCTTATTCAGCTTTGATGTAATTGTTAACGATTTTTTGAACTGTGCCGTCTGCAATGAGTTCCTTGAGAGCATTGTTAACCTTTGTTTGAAGCTCTGTGTTGTCTTTCTTGAAGCAGATTGCATATTCTTCTTCAGCATATGATGTGCTGAGGATTTCCAATCCCTCGTTTGATGAAACGAATGATTTTGCCGGCTCGTTGTCGATGATTACACAATCAATCTTGCCTGCAAGAAGAGCCTGAACTGCGTCTGCACCCTTGTCGAATTCCTGAACTGCCTCGTCACCGAAGTCGTCCTTTGCATAGATGTCGCCTGTTGTGCCGAGCTGAACACCAATCTTTGTTTTTTCGTTGAGGTCGTCAACCGACTTGATGTCGCTGCCCTGCTTAACAATGATTGACTGAATGCCTGTTGCGTAACCGTCTGAAAAAGCAACGCTCTTTTCACGGTCAGGAGTAACAGTCAAGCCTGCCATACCCATATCGTACTTACCGCTTTGTACACCTGGGATGATAGCCTCAAACTTTGTGTCAACAACTTCAAGCTTCATACCGAGCTTGTCTGCGATTGCCTGTGCAACATCAATGTCGATACCTTTAACTTGGTCGCCCTCATTATATTCGTATGGAGGGAACTCTGCATTTGTTACCATTGTCAATGTTGCTTGTGTGTCGTCTTTGTTTGTGTCATCTGATTTTTTCTCGCTTGAGCATGCAACGAAGCTTACGCAAATCATCAATGCTGCAAGAAGAACCGCTAAAAACTTTTTCATAATCTTTGTCTCCTTTGTTGTTGTCGTTTTCAGTGATTACACAATAACACATAATGTATTTTTTTGCAATAGTTATGCTAAAAATGAATATTTATTCATTTTTTATACATTCCGCTGTATATTATTTACATTATAGTGTAGGGATTCTTTATGCAAAATGCACAAAAATGCAAATTTCTTTAGATTTTATCGTATTACCACTTTACAACGCTAAAGAAATAAAGTATAATGAACTCATCAAATAAATCGAACGAGGTAGATATTATGAAAACTATTAAAAAGGTTCTTGCGGTTGTTTTGGCAGTGCTTACAGTATGCTTTGCTTTCACAGCGTGCTCAGGCAACAAATCAAACGATTCAAACAAAACAGATTCGGAAAAGATTGTTGAATCAGGCAAACTCGTTGTAGGTATTACAGAATTTGCTCCTATTGACTATAAGGACGAAAACGGTAATTGGATTGGCTTTGATGCAGATTTTGCAAATATGGTTGCAGAAAAACTCGGCGTTAAGGCAGAGTTCCAAATTATTGATTGGGACAATAAGTTTCCTGAACTTCAGACAGGCTCAATCGACTGCATCTGGAACGGTATGACAATTACAGATGAGGTAAAGATGAATTCGTCAGTTACTGATGCATACGCAATGAATCAGCAGGTTGTTGTTACAAAAACAGAACTTGCAGGTAAGATTAAATCTGTTGACGACCTTAAGAATCTTTCATTCGCAGCAGAGAACGGTTCGGCAGGTGCTGCGGCAGCAGAGAAGAACGGCCTTAATGTAACAGCTGTTTCAACACAGGCAGACGCACTTTTGGAAGTTGCTTCGGGTTCATCGGACGCTTGCATCATCGACTCAACAATGGCAAAATCTATGACAGGCGAGGGCACAGACTATTCAGACCTCAAGGTTGCACTTGTTCTTCTTGACGAGCAATATGGTATCAGCTTCCGCAAGGGTAGTGATATGACAGAAAAGGTTAACAAGATTATTGCAGAATACAAGGCAGACGGCACATTGAAAAAGCTTTCTGAAAAGTACGGTATTCAGCTTGCAGAATAATTACACAAATTAATCACTTTAGGGGCAGTTGCTTAGCTTTAGGCGACTGCCTTTTGGTGGGTAATAGGCAATAATATCTATTAATACAGTTCTTGCTATAAGTACGGCAATATAATATAATGTATATAAATTTTAGGAGATTAATTTTATTATGTTTTGGACAGTAACACTTGAATTGCTCAAGGGCTTTGCGGAAACGCTCAAGATTTTCGCACTCACCCTTGTATTTTCACTTCCGTTGGGACTTGTGCTCAGCTTTTTCTCAATGTCAAAGTTTAAGCCTCTCAAGTATTTAACAAAGATTATTATTTGGGTTGTTCGTGGCACACCGCTTATGCTTCAACTTATTATTGTTTATTATGGTCCGGGCTTGATTTTCGGCTGGAATCTTATGGAGCGTTTCAATGCGGTTATTGTTGCGTTCGTTATCAACTATTCTTGCTATTTTAGCGAGATTTATCGTGGCGGTATCGAATCTATCCCAAAGGGACAAACCGAGGCAGGCTTGGTGCTTGGTATGAGCAAAAGCCAAATCTTCTTTAGGGTAACACTTTTGCAGGTGGTCAAGAGAATTGTTCCGCCGATGAGCAACGAAATTATCACTCTTGTAAAGGATACTTCTCTTGCCCGTATCATTGCGGTTTACGAAATCATCTTTATGGGACAGAACTTTATCAAATCGGCAGGTCTTATTTGGCCTCTGTTCTACACAGCCGCTTTCTATCTTGTTTTCTGCGGAATTCTCACCGTTCTTTTCCATTGGGCAGAAAAGAAAATGAGCTATTTTGAAGCGTAAGGAGGGGACATTATGGCTTTGTTGGAAGTAAAAGGAATTAAGAAAAACTTTGGAAAAACAAAGGTGCTCAAGGGCATTGATTTTGAACTTCAAAAGGGCGAAGTTCTCTCAATTATCGGTTCTTCGGGTTCGGGAAAAACAACACTTTTGCGTTGCGTAAACTTTTTGGAATTCGCTGATGAAGGCACAATTTCGATTGACGGAAATGTGATTTATGACGGTGTAAAAAATAAAAAAATCAAGGATAAGGAACTCAAGGCAAAGCGTAGGCATTTTGGTCTTGTTTTTCAGGATTTCAATCTTTTTCCGCAGTACAGCGTGCTTAAAAATCTGACTCTTGCTCCGTCTCTTTTGGGACTCGGCACAAAGGACGAACTTGAACAACAAGCAAGGGAAATCATTGCAAGAGTAGGTCTTTCAGAAAAAATTGATTTTTATCCGTGTCAGCTTTCCGGCGGTCAAAAGCAGAGGGTTGCAATTGCAAGAGCACTTATGCTTAATCCTGATATTTTGTGCTTTGACGAACCGACTTCGGCGCTTGACCCCGAGCTTACGGGTGAAGTGCTTAATGTAATCAAAAACTTAAAGGACGAGGGCAGCACCATGATTGTTGTTACTCACGAGATGGAATTTGCCAAAAATGTTTCTGACAAGATTATGTTTATGGCAGACGGTGTTGTTGAGGAAATCGGCACTCCGGAACAAATTTATGAAAATCCGCAGAGCGAAAAAACAAAAGCATTCCTTGCAAATTCGCTTGAAAAGTTTTGATGAGGAAAAATTATGAATTATAAACTGAATTTCACCTATAAAACAGGCAAAGAACTCAAGACTACCGAAATTTCAAACGATGATGTTTCGTTTGATTTGCATCAGGCAGAAAACGGATTGACCTTGACTGTTATTCCTAAAAAAGAAATCAGCGACATCTCTTTTTATCTTGAAAGAGAATACGAATATCCGCAGGACAGCAGGTTCTTTGCAAACGGCTTTCAGTCGTGGACGGATACAAAGGAATTTGCCAAAAATGAATTGATGGCAGATGAGGGAATCGTCGGCAAAGGTCTGTTCGGCAAAAGTCCGTTTGGTATGAATTTGGTAGGTAACTACACCTTTGTTGAACAGTCAAAAGAATGCGGTGTTTTTCATTCAATCTCATTCGCTTATGTCAGAAATGAGAAAACCATTGATTTCTTCGGTTCTCTCAACGACCGCACGGGATATACAATTATCTATGCGGATATGAACAAAAACACTCTCCGCTTTTCAAAAGATGTTGAGGGTATCACGATAAGTGAGCCGTATGAACTTCTCGATTTGTATTTTGATAATGGCGGATATGACGAGGTTTTCGACAGATATTTTGCAAAGATGAATGTCAAGCCTTTGACCGACAAAAAGATAAAAGGCTACACTTCGTGGTATAATTATTATCAAAACATCAACGAAAAAATCATCCTTCGTGACCTTGAGGCAATCTCTGAAAAAACCGACAAGGTGAATACTTTTCAGATTGACGACGGCTATCAAACTTCGGTCGGCGATTGGCTTTCAATCAACAAAACCAAGTTCCCGAACGGTATGAAACCGATTGTTGAAAAAATCCACGCAAAAGGTTGGCAAGCAGGTTTGTGGCTTGCTCCGTTCGGTGCACAAAAAGGCTCAAAGTTGGCTTCTGAACATTCCAATTGGCTTATAAAAGGCAAAAACGGCAAGCCGATTATGGTCGGCGCAAACTGGGGCGGTTTTTATGCGATTGATATTGACAACAAAGATGCAAGGGCGTATATCAAAAATGTGTTTGACACCGTGCTCAATGATTGGGGCTTCGACCTTGTAAAACTCGACTTTTTGTATGCAACTGCGGTTGTTCCGCTTCACAACAAAACAAGGGGACAGCTTGCTTATGAAAGCATTGATTTCCTCCGTGAATGTGTAGGCGACAAGCAGATTTTGGGTTGCGGAGTTCAGCAAATGCCGTGCTTCGGCAAGGTTGAATATATGCGAATCGGTGCGGATATGGATCTCGGCTGGAAACATAAGTTTTTCCGCAATCTCACTCACAGGGAAGATGTTTCAACCCCGAATGCCATCCACAACAGCGTGTACAGAAGATGCCTGAATAACCGTGCGTTTCTCTGTGACCCCGATGTGTTCTTGCTCCGCAGAAGCAACATTAAGTTCACTTTTGAGCAACAAAAGGTGCTTGCAAAGTTCATCAAACTTTTCGGTTCTGTACTCTTTATGAGTGACAATGTTCAGGAATATGATGACGAGCAGATGGCTGTTTTCAACGATACTTTGGCTGATGACGATATGCAAATAGTTGCTATAAACGAAACTAACAACAAATTGTTTATAGATTACACTCAAAACGGCGAGCCGCACACACTCGGATTCTGTGTCACAGATGGTACTATTTACTCATCAGACTGTTGATAAATCTCCTGAAACACGCCAAAAGATAACTACATTTGCCTCCACTTGACGCAAGGGGAGGTGGCAACACGAAGTGTTGACGGAGGGGTTAAAAAAAGCTGTAAGTATCGAACTTACAGCTTTTTTGGCGTTTTTCGTTTTTTGCTCGGGGGCGGTACAATCGTACAGCTCCCACTCGCAAGAAAACGAAATTCAGAAGCTTTCTCAACAGCCTGCAATGTGCCGATTCGTTTCGGCACTTTTTTCTTGAATTATAGCGTATATAATGTTATAATATATCGACTATAAAAATGGAGCAGTATTACTTATGAATAATAAAGTTAAAATCTCACCGTCAATTTTGGCGAGCGATTATGCAAATCTTCAGTCCGAACTTGAAAGAATTTCCACTTCGGATATGATTCATGTTGATGTTATGGACGGTCATTTTGTGCCGAATATTTCAATCGGCGCACCTGTTACCGCTGCGTGCAAAAAGGTGTGCGATGTGCCGTTTGATGTGCATTTGATGATCAGCAATCCGCTTGATTATGCAGAGGATTTTGCAAAGGCAGGTGCCGACATTATCTGCTTCCACTCCGAGTGCGACAGTGACACCGAGGAAACTATCGACAAGATTTTGTCACTCGGCAAAAAGGCAGGTTTGGCTATTAAACCGGCAACTCCGATTGACGAGGTTGTAAAGTATCTTGACAAGCTTTCTATGGTGCTTGTTATGACAGTTGAGCCGGGCTTTGGCGGTCAAAGCTTTATGGAATCAACTATGCCAAAGGTTGAGGCAATCCGCAAGATTAATCCGGATATTGATATTGAGGTTGACGGCGGAATCAATGCCGAAACCATCAAAATTGCCGCAAAGGCAGGCGCAAATGTTTTTGTTGCCGGTTCTGCTGTTTTCAAGAGCGAAAACCCGGCTGAAACTATTGCTCTTTTGAGGAAAAACGCACAAGATGCACAGTGATTTGCTATGAGTAAAAATCAGGAAAAAAGAAAATTTTATACTAACAAGCATCGCAATGAGCATTGGACGGAAGAACCGCAGGGTAGACCGATTGATTTTGCCGACAAATATACTGTTGACGATGAAGCGGGTAATGTTTACAATGACAAACGCCGTGCCGCTCAGCACAAGGCTCAAAAAAGAAAAGAAAACAGACTTCGAGCAATTAAAGTTGTTGTGTCGTCATTGTTGGCGGTCGTCCTCCTTTTCGGCGGTTACACCGTGATGGATGTGCATATGATTCGTCAGGCGGAGCCGGCTGAAAAATTGCTCAGTCAGGACAATGCCGACAGCAATGCTTTGTCGCAGTTGACCATCAATGTGGCGTCGCTTATGACCGAATCCGTCAGTCTTGACAATTCGGCGATGCTCACCTCTGTTATCAACGAGGCGCAGAGCACTTCCGCAAACAGCGTAACTTTTGATGCAAAGCGTGATGACGGAACAATCGGCTACCGTTCTTCGCTTGCAACAATCGACACCTACGGTGCGATGAGCAATGTGGGCAGCGACAGCGTCGGCTCAATCAAAAGACTTGTGGAAAATGATATTATGCCTGTAGCAAGAATTTGTTGCTACAAGGATAATGTTTTGCCGTTGCATAACAAAGATTTGGCTGTGAAAAAGGGTAAAAAGCTATATACCGACAGCCAGGGCAATTATTATCTTGACCCAAACAATGAGCAGGTGTATAACTACATTCTCGATATTGTCAGGGAATTAAAGGGCTATGGCGTTCAGGTTTTTGTATTGTATGGCTATAATCTCCCAAGTGATGTTTCAAACAAATATAATGACGGCTACAAAGCCTTGTCAAAGAAATTGAAAAAGGACCTCGGCGGTGATGTCAAATTGCTTAAAGAGGTTGAAGTAAAAATCACAGGCATGGATGCCGAAAGCGGAAATATAACAAATTCCGCAATAGACAAACAAATAAAAAGCTTTGATAAGTTAGGCAATAATCAAATTTATTATATTTCAACCGAGCTTGATACAACCCGTGTGTATGAGCATCTTGCATCGGCAGGTGTAGAACGATTCATTCTTGCGGACTGATATAAAGGAGAAAATATGAAAAAAACGATTAAAGCACTGCTGTGCGTGGTTATGATGCTTGCTGTTGTTATGCCGTTCACCGCTTTTGCAGGTGACAAGGCAGAGAGCAAAACGGTTAAAGCACCGACCTTGCAATCAATAGAATTCAACGATGCGAAAATTGAGGGCGAATTTTCACCTGCTAAGTTTTATTACAAACTGATTGTAAATTCCGACGGCGAAACACCGACTCTCAAAAAATACAAGGTCAGCAAAGGTTCGGAGATTTTTGTAACCTACAACCAAGAGGGTATGAACGGCATCAATGTTGAGGTCAAAAATGTTACTCTTTCGGCAAATTATTTCTTTGAGTACAAGTATAATGATGTCAGCGTAAAGCTTAATTCAAACACAAATCTCAAGGAACTTAATTGTGAACTCGGCTGTGTTTATCCGACACTCAATAACGAGGAAACCTCTTATCAGCTTTATATTCCAAAGGATATGACGGAGCTGAAATTGACAGCCGTGCCTGAAGATTTGGGTGCGTTTTGCAATGTTCCAAAGGAATTTAAGATGACAACCGAGCAGAACCCGATTATCGAAGCAAGTGTTGTTTCATCTGACGGAACGCTCAAATCGTATAAATTTGAAGTTAAGCGTCTCGGCTTGACATCAAAGGAACTTAAAAAAGAACTGAAAAACAATTCCTATGAGGATATTATCAAAAACGAGGTGTTTCACAAATCGCCTCAGTTCAAGGTGATGCTCCTTGGAATTTTCGGCGGAATTATCATTCTTGCAATAGCGGTCTTGATTCTTAAAAGAGTGGCTGTTAAGGCACAGGACGATGACGAAACTGAATTTTTTGACTATTCGGACGAGCCTGAAAACGAGGACGGGGAATAGTCACATATATCTATAACAAATAAAACAACAAAGGCGGTGACAGTAATGAAAGTGGATATTCAGGAAATGAACGAAAACGAAATCATCGAAGAAATCCAAACATTATGTGAAAAAAGAGAGTTTGCAAAACTTAAAAATCTACTGTCGGAAATGAACCCTGCCGATATAGCGAGCGTTCTTGATGAAGTGTCAGCCAATCAGCGACTGCTTATGTTCCGATTGCTTGCCAAAGAAGAGGCGGCGGAAACCTTTGTTGAACTTGACAGCGACAATCAGGAGTCACTTATTCACGCATTTTCGGATAGCGAGCTTAAAGAAGTGCTTGATGAACTTTACCTTGATGATGCCGTTGATGTCATTGAGGAAATGCCTGCAACTGTTGTAAAGAGAATTCTCCGTAATGCCGACAGCAAGATGAGAGAATCAATCAACACTTTGCTTAAATATCCCGAGGATTCAGCCGGCTCTATTATGACACCGGAGTTTGTTGACCTCAAAAAAGATATGTCGGTTGAGGCGGCTTTCAAGCGAATCAGACGAACAGGTATCGACAAGGAAACAATTTATACCTGCTATGTTTGCGACAGTTCAAGGAAACTTATCGGCGTAACAACTGTCAAGGAACTTCTCCTCCACGATTACGATGATATTATCAGCGAGTTTATGGAAACAAACATTATTTCCCTAAACACGCTTGATGACCAGGAACTTGCAACTCAACTGTTTGATAAGTATAACTTCCTTGCGCTTCCCGTTGTTGATATGGAAGGTCGTTTGGTAGGTATCATTACGGTCGACGATGCTATCGATGTCATCCAAGAGGAGAACACCGAGGATATTCAAAAGATGAACGCTATGCTCCCTACGGAGAAAACATATCTTAAAACTTCGGTTTTTGAAACTTGGAAATCCCGCTTTCCGTGGCTGTTGCTCCTTATGATTTCGGCAACATTCACAGGGTCAATTATCACAGGCTTTGAGGACAAGCTTGCAACTATGACTGTTCTTACGGCGTTTATTCCTATGCTTATGGACACCGGCGGAAATTCCGGCGGTCAGGCAAGCGTAACGGTCATTCGTGCCATGAGCCTCGGCGAAGTAACATTCAAGGATTTCTTCAAGGTTATATGGAAAGAGATTCGTGTCGGTTTGGTTTGTGGTTTGAGCCTTGCTGCGGCAAATTTCATCAAGATTTGGCTTGTTGACCATTTGATTATGCACAACGATGATATAACCCTCATTGTTGACCTTGCAATTTGCCTCACCTTGGTTGTTGAAATAGTTTTTGCAAAATTCATCGGTTGCACACTTCCTATGATTGCAAAGAAAGTCGGCTTTGACCCTGCGGTTATGTCGTCACCGTTCATCACAACCGTTGTTGATGCCGTTTCACTTCTCGTATATTTCGGCATCGCAACCGCATTAATTCCACAATTACATTAATAACATAATTAAAGAATAAAGGAGTCTGCCTCACAGAAAATGAGGTAGACTCCTTTATTTATCATCACTTTCAAAAAGTTTAATAAGTTGCTCTATTACCGTAAGTTGCTCAGAAGAAAGATTTGAAACATCTATCGTGTGTGTATGTTCAATACCGAGTAGATAATCTGTTGTCACATGAAATATTCTTGACAGTTTAATAAGAATTTCAGGCGATGGTGAACGCTCTTGTAATTCATAATACGAAACAACAGATTTTGTAATGCCGATTTTATCTGCAAGTTCTTTTTGTGTCATTTTATGCTTAAGTCGTAATTCTTTTAAATTGCTACCAAAATCAACCATATTTAAAAGTGCAATTCGGTTTATAGCCCCAGATTGACGTTGTTGAACCGCTGTATTGAGCATAAAATTTGTTTTCATTAGCCCTTGCTACTACTGTAAAATTACAGCAGAAAATAATCAATGTTATAAAAATCGCCAGTATTTTTTTACATATATTCTTTTTCATCATAAAACAATTCCTTTCTGATATAATTTGTCATTTGCAGTTTTTGTATCATAATAATAATTTGCAAAATTGTCCCAACGGTTCCTTGAAAACTTTAAATTAGATGTCGTTAAAAAAACACCTTTATTTTCAATATCTTTATTAATGAACTCAAACTCTTTCAAAACTTGATAATTGATTTTATCATAATTATCATTAGTATATTTGAAGCCGTTTTTAGAATAAATATAATATTGTTCAAGACTGTCAACTTTATAATAAATAACAAAAGAATCATTATCATTTATTAAAAAATCTTTTATGGTATCTTTGGTTACAATATTATGCAATTTTCCACAATCAATTTTGATACCGACAACATTAGGGTCGATTGTTTTTAAATAGTCAACTGACCATTCAAAAATATCTTCTAATTGATAATCATCACTAAATCCATATTTTGTTTTTGTAACGCCAAAAGTTCTTTTATTGCATCTGATTTTCCAAGTCGGAGATGTAGTGTACCAATCAAAAAGAATACCTAAATCCGAATCATCATGAAATTTTTCGCCTTCGTAATCGAGCAGAACTATGTCTTTTTTGTCAAAATCATATTTATCAACCAAATATTCAACAACCTCTGCTCTGTGGCATTGAACATAAACGGTATGTATAACAAAGCCGAGTAATAACGCAGAAATTATTATTATAAATAAGGATTTAACTATTTTCTTTGCTTTTTTCATATTATAACCCCCTATAATACTAATATATCATAAAATAAATTAACATAAAAGTAGAAAATTAATATTAAAAATGAACAAGGCTTGAATCATTTTTATTGACAACAACACACGAATAAAATATCATATAGTTATGATTAAAATTATGTTTGTGTGCCACGGCAACATTTGCCGTTCGCCGATGGCTGAATTAGTGTTAAAAGATATGGTTAAGCGCAGAGGTTTGGAAAAGGATTTTGTAATTGCTTCCTCTGCTACCAGTACGGAAGAAATATGGAACGGTGTGGGCAATCCTGTTTATCCGCCTGCAAAAGGTGTTCTTCAAGGTCACGGCATTGACCCAAGCGGAAAAAGAGCCGTTCAGCTTAAAGCGAGTGACTACGATAAATACGATTTATTCATCGGTATGGATAGCAACAATATCCGCAATATGACTCGTATTCTCGGCGGAGATAAGGACAGCAAAATTCATAAGCTGATGGAATACACAGGCAGTAACTCTGATGTTTCTGATCCTTGGTATACCCGTGATTTTGACAGGTGCTACAAGGACATATATTCCGGTTGCGAAGCATTGCTAAACAGCTTACTATAATTATTGATTGAAACTACGAAAGGATGAAATATATGAAAATTAAACCATTCAAGATTACAAGTTCGGAAAATACATTAAGAGGAATAATGCTTAACTGTGATGCAAAAACCCCTAAAAAGACAGTCATTTTATGCCATGGCTTTGCAAGCAATATGCTGATTACCTCGCCTTATGCAAAGGCATTTACAGATTCAGGATATGCCGTAATTATGTTTGATTTTTGTATGTCCGGCAGTGGAATTTCCGGTGGCAAAAGTGTAAATATGAGCGTACAGACTCAAAAGAAAAATCTACTTGACGTGCTTGAATATGCGAAAGCTCTTGATTTTGTTGACAACAATCATATAACCCTTTGCGGTTGCAGTCAGGGTGGACTTGTTTGTTCGTTGGCAGCTGCCGAAAAAGAGGACGAAATCGAGAGGCTGATTATGTATTATCCTGCCCTTTGTATTCCCGATGATTCAAGATGCGGATGTGTAATCGGAACAAAGATCGATCCAAACAATGTGCCTGACAGCTTCCACGGTGTTTTTATCAAGCTCGGCAAAAAGTATGTTGAATATGCAAGAACCCTTGACCCTTATGAGCAGATTTGCACCTTCAAAAAGCCTGTTTTGATTATTCACGGAATTGAGGACAAGCTCGTTAAGATTGAGTATTCAAGAAAAGCGAATGAGAGATACGATGATTGCGAACTGATTGAGGTTCACGGCGACCATGGCTTTATTCTAAAGGGCTTCAAAGCCGGCAAGAAAGCAACTGTAAAGTATTTGAAGGATTTGGATTTGTAATGTGCTATGAAAATTCTAATTGATGCAGACAATCGAGATAGTAAAAGAGAATAAAATTGAGGTTAGCTTATGATAAAGAGCAACAGACAAAAAGGGAAGAAAAGCGAAAAAAAGATATTGCAAAGGCAAAAGAAAAACTCAATTTAGAAAAAACAGAATTAAATAAAAAGATTAATGATTTACTAAATGATATTGATAATCATCCGCAAAAAAATATTATTGAGGAAACAAAATTTCAAATATCAAAGTTAAAAAATGAAAAAGAATCTTTGAGCTTTTTTGAAATCGGTAAAAAGAAAACGCTTCAAAAACAAATTGATGATTTTACATATCATCTGAATGAGTATACAGAGTATATGGAGAAAGACATTGCAAATCTTGAAGAAGAAATTAATATTGCTAAAGCAAGAATTGAAGAAATTGATTTAGAATTATCCATTTGACATAATGTGAAGAAAGTGGTAAAATATCGTTAACTTAATAAGTCAGGGGTGCTGATTGTTTTTCAATCTTGGCTGAGATTATACCCTTCTAACCTGTTCGGTAATGCGAGCGTAGGAAGACGATATAAATTTAGGATTTCAGCACCGATTTTTTCGGTGTTTTTTTTCTTGACTTATCAAGAATATTATGAAAGGAAGTATTTTATTATGAAAGCAAGTGTTGCTATTCAGGTTTTGCCAAGCGTAAATGATGAGGACGAACTTATCCGCATTGTTGACGAGGTTATTGCATACATCAAGTCAACAGGACTTAATTGTTATGTAGGTCCGTTCGAAACTACCATTGAGGGCGAAAGCTATGATGAGCTTATGGAAATTGTTGCAAACTGCCAAAAAGTTGCAATCAAGGCAGGTTGCCCAAGCGTGAGTGCATATGTCAAGGTGGTTTACAATCCTGAGGGCGAGGTATTGACCATTGACAAAAAAGTTACAAAACATCACCAATAAACTTGCACCGCTCGGTGCGATAATTGTCATATTGCTGTTGTGGTTTTTGGCTTGTGATATGGAACTTGTGCCTGCATATATGTTGCCGTCGCCGATTGATGTTGTCAAAGCGTTTGTTGACAATTTTTCAATTATGATGAAACAGGCGGCTGTCACTTTGCAGGAAACTTTTTATGGTTTGCTCATCGGCATTGCAATTGCCTTTGTTATTGCAAGCCTTATGGACAGATTTACCATAATCAATAAGGCTCTTTATCCTGTTTTGGTTGTTACTCAAACAATTCCGACCATTGCAATTGCGCCTCTTTTGGTGCTCTGGATGGGCTTTGGTATGGCTCCGAAAATCACACTTGTTGTTCTCACAACATTTTTCCCTATCGCAATCGGGCTTCTCAACGGGTTTGAAAGCGTTGATGCCGATGCAATAAATCTTATGCGTTCTATGGGTGCAACAAGACTTCAAATCTTTAGGATAGTCAAATTGCCGAATGCTACCGCTTCGTTCTTTTCGGGGCTTCGCATTTCTGCCGCCTATGCGGTTGTCGGCGCCGTTGTTTCGGAATGGCTCGGCGGATTTGAGGGACTCGGCGTTTATATGACAAGAGTAAAAAAGGCTTATGCTTTTGACAAAATGTTTGCCGTTATCGTGTTTATTTCGGCAATCAGTTTGGTGCTTATGGGCATTGTTATTTTGCTTGAAAAAATTTCTATGCCGTGGGTACATAAAACAGAAAATTTGGGAGACAAAAAATGAAAAAGTTTAAGAAAATAATTGCATTGTTGCTTGCACTTTCTCTTGTTTGTGCATTTGCAGCTTGCTCAAAGACAAATTCGGATGATGCGTCAGGCGACACAACAAAAGAATTAAAGGATGTTACACTCTGCCTTGATTGGACACCTAACACAAACCACACAGGTTTTTATGTTGCTTTGAAAAACGGCTACTACAAAGACGCAGGTCTTAATGTATCAATCGTTCAGCCACCTGAGAACGGCGCAACAGAGGCTTGTTCGGCAGGTCAGGCACAGTTTGCTATTGACGCACAGGACACAATCGCTTCTGCTTTCACATCTGCAACTCCAATGCAGGTTACAGCCGTAGCTGCACTTATTCAGCACAACACTTCTTGTGTTATGTCTAAAAAGGGTGCAGGCATCGACAGTCCAAAGGGTCTTGAAGGCAAGACATACCTCACTTGGGATTCACCTATCGAGCTTGCAATGTTGGAAAATGTTGTTAAGGCAGACGGCGGTGATAGGAGCAAGGTTAAGAGAATTCCAAACACAGTAACAGATGAAGCACAGGATGTAAAGCAAAATCCGGATCACGCAATTTGGGTGTTTGACGGATGGGGCGGAATCAACGCTCAGGTAAACAATGTGGAAGTTGACAAGTTCTTCTTTAAGGATTTGAACCCTACATTTGATTATTACACTCCTATTCTTATTGCAAACAACGACCTTATCAAGAACGACCCTGAAACGGTTAAGGCATTCCTTTCTGCAACCAAAAAGGGATATGAATATGCTATCGAAAATCCTGACGAAGCAGCTCAAATCCTTATTGACGGTGACGACACAGGCTCACTCAAAGGCAGTGAAGAACTTGTAAAGGCAAGCCAAAAGTATATGGCAGACCAGTATATTGCAGACGCTCCGAAGTGGGGTTATATCGACCCTGCAAGATGGAACGCATTTTATAACTGGCTCGGTGAAGAGAAGATTGTAGAAGAAAAAATCCCTGAAAACACAGGCTTCACAAACGATTATTTGGCATAATTTATGGAAATTTTAAAGGCTGAAAATATTTATAAAAGCTTCGGCGATAATAAGGTCTTAAAAGGTGCTTCGCTTACACTCAACAAGGGCGAGATTGTCAGCCTTTTGGGTGTCAGCGGCGGCGGAAAAACAACGCTGTTTAATGTCCTGTCGGGTATTCATATGCCCGACAGCGGCAAGGTTTGGTTAAACGGCGAGGATATTACGGGCAAACCCGGCAATGTCAGCTATATGCTCCAAAAAGACTTGCTTTTGCCTTACAGAAAGGTGGTAGACAATGTTTCGCTTCCTCTTGTTATCAAGGGTGTGAGCAAAAAGGACGCAAGAGCACAGGCAGAACCTTATTTCAAAACCTTTGGTCTTGAGGGCACGCAGTATCGATATCCGTCACAACTTTCGGGCGGTATGCGTCAGAGGGCGGCTTTGCTCCGTACATATTTGTCATCAAACGGCGTTGCGCTTCTTGATGAGCCGTTCAGTGCACTTGATACCATTACAAAATCCATTATCCACAAGTGGTATCTTGATGTTATGCAGAATATTGATTTATCGACTGTATTCATAACTCACGATATTGATGAGGCTATTTTGCTGTCGGACAGAATTTATATTCTTGCCGACGGTGTGTGTGCAAACGAAATTAAAATTGACGCACCAAAGCCGAGAACAACCGAGTTTAATCTCACAGATGAGTTTTTGAATTACAAAAGGCAAATTGTGCAAATATTACATTTATTGTAATCTGCACAAAAATCGACCTAAAATTTCTACGCATAATATATGAATTAGCTATTTACTTTTATATTTAATAGTATTAAAATTAAAAAAGAGGGCAAGGAAGTCTTTTCGTTTATTCGGAGTTTTCTTGCGCTTTTTTTTATTGAAATCTATTTTTGGGGGAAAATTTATGAAAAATTTAGGTTACTATAACGGTAAATATGATGAAATCGAGAATATGCAAATTCCGATGCTCGACAGAGTTTGTTGGTTTGGTGACGGTGTTTATGACGCTACTTATGCTCACAACCATGTTGTTTTTGATATGGACGCCCACCTCACAAGATTTTACAATTCTGCAAAGCTCCTCGGTATGAACATTCCGATTGAGCGTGACGAACTCGACAAGCTTCTTCGTGAACTTGTATTAAAGGTTGATGACGGCGACCAGTTCGTTTATATGCAGGTTACAAGAGGCAACGGACTCAGAGGTCATATTTATCCTGAAGATATGCAGGGCAATTTGTGGATTACTCTCACACCGTCTCATGTTGCAGATACATACAAGCCTATTGATGTTATCACCTATGAGGACAAGAGATTCTATTATTGCAATTGCAAAACCTTGAACCTTATTCCGTCTTGCCTTGCGGCAACAGCGGCAGACAGAGCAGGTTGCCAAGAGGCTATCTTCCACAGAGGAGATTTGGTAACCGAGTGTGCACACTCAAATGTTTCTATTTTTAAGGACGGCAAGGTTATCACTCATCAGCTTGATGACAAAGTGCTTCCGGGTACTGCAAGAATTCGTCTTCTTGCTTTTGCAAAAAAACTCGGCTATGGCGTTGAAGAAAGAGATTACACCCTTGATGAACTTATGAATGCCGATGAAATTATTGTTCATTCAACAGGTTCATTCTGTATTCCTGTAAAGACAGTTGACGGCAAGCCGGTAGGCGGAAAAGCACCTGAAATGCTCAAGACAATTCAGGACGCTTTGGTTAAAGATTTTGAGGAGCAGTGCAAAGCATAATGAACAGAACAGAACTTACAAAACTTAATGTCGGCTACAATCTTGACTGGCTGATGAATCTTGATCCGAGAGGATACGGTGTGTGCCGTATTCTTTATGACGGTGCAATCAAATATACAGGCAAGCCTCTTTCACTCAACGGTGCAGAGGGACTTGTGCAGAACATCAAAAAGGGCGAAAAGGTGTTTATCCTCACAGGCTTTGTTCTTCTTCCGTGGAACGAGGCCGAAACAGACGGCATTATTTCTTCAACCGTGTTTGCCCGATTTGTTATGCGTGCCTTTGGCGCAAAACCTGTTATGATTGTTCCCGATCAATGCGAAAAATCAATCAAGGCTATGAGCGAAGTCCTCGGCGTTGATGTTACTTATGATATAGACAATATTCCCGACAATACAATTTGCATTGTCACCTTTACAAAGGACAAGGCAAAAGAGGCTGAACAAACAGCAGAAATTCTTTCTCACGGGCTTCCTTGTGCTATCATTTCAAACGAAGCACCGGGCAGAAACAAAAACGGCTATTATCACAACGCAGTCGGCGTAAACACAACTGATGTTGAGGCTAAATATGATGTTCTTTTCAGAGAATGTCAAAACAGAGGAGTGTATAACCTCTCTATAGGTGACCTTGGCAACGAGCTTGGTATGGGCACAATTGAGGAACACATCAGAAAATATATTCCGTATGCCGAGGAGGGTGGTTGCAAGGCAGGCACAGGCTTTGGCATTTTGGCAGATACAGCCGCAGATAATATCATCACCGCAACCGTCAGCGATTGGGGTATGAATGCTCTTATGGCTTGCACGGCTTTCCTTTTGGATGATGTGAGCCTTTTCCACACAGAGGAAGAGGAGTCTGCCGTTATGGACGCTGCCGCAAAGGCAGGTATGCTTGATATGTACGGTGAAGCAAGACCGTATATTGACGGCATCGGCAAAAACATTATTTTGCCAATGATTTCCTTAATGAGAGGACTTATTGAATATCCTCATACCGTTGAGGACAAAACAACCGCTTGGTTTGAAACTACACTTAAAAAAGGATTTTTCGGATGATATATTCATTTTTGCAAAACGGTGACAGTGCGGTCACCGTACAGTTTAAAAATGAAATAAGCAGAGAGGTCAATGCGTATGTGACCTCTCTTTGCGCCGAAATCGAGCAAGCAGGGATAAAGGGCGTTACCGAATATATCCCAACATTTTGCTCGGTGTCGGTGCTTTATGATTGTACCGAAATCAGTGCAAAAAAACTGAAAAATACTATTGCAAAGATACTGAAAAATATAAAAGTCGCTTCAAGCCGAAAGGCGAAACTTTTTGAAATCCCTGTGTGCTATGATGATTGCTTTGCTCTTGATATGGGCAATGTTTGCGAACATTCGGGTCTTACAAGAGAAGAAGTGATTGAGCGACACAGCGGCAGAGATTATCTCATCTATATGCTTGGCTTTTTGCCGGGCTTTGCTTATCTTGGCGGTATGGACGAAAGCCTTGCAACGCCTCGTCTTGATTCGCCGAGGTCGGAGATTTTTGAGGGTGCTGTCGGTATAGGCGGTGAGCAAACAGGCATTTATCCTGTGGCTTCTCCGGGCGGATGGCAACTTATCGGCAAAACTCCCCTCAAGGTTTATGACAAGGAGAGAGAAAATCCGATTTTGTATTCCGCAGGCGATTACATTCGTTTTGTGCCTGTTGGTTTGGACGAATTCAAACGAATTGAACAGCAGGTTCAAAACGGAGAATATCAGGTAAAGGTTACGGAGGCAGAATTATGATAGAAATTATTACTCCGGGACTTTTGACCACCGTGCAGGATTTTGGAAGGGTCGGGGTTATGAAAAACGGCTTCACCCAAAACGGAGCGATGGACAGATACTCTATGCGAGTTGCCAACCGATTGTGCGGCAATTGCGACAGCGCTCCGGTTCTTGAAATGACTGTGCTCGGTGTTACTGCAAAATTCACGCAGGATACCGTGATTTGCGTTTCGGGTGCGGATTTTGGCGCAAAAATAAATGACAAGCCGATAAAAAGAAACAAGGCTTACAAGATAAATAACGGTGACATTCTTTCTATGGGTGCGGCAAAAAGCGGTATGCGTGCTTATCTTGCCGTTGCAGGCGGAATAGTCGGCGAATATGTTTTTGGCAGCGCTTCAACAAATTTGAAGTTTGCTTTTGGCGGACATTTTGGCAAAAAGCTCCAGAGCGGAGATGTTCTTGCAATTGGAACGGGTGCGTTCCCTCTCGGCGATATCGACAAGTGGGAAATCCCCGAAACCGAATATAGCAAAGATGCTCAGCTTCGTGTTGTTTTAGGTCCGCAAAACGAGATGTTCACAGATGAGGATATAAGGCTTTTCTTGTCGCAGAAGTATGAAGTTACCGCTCAGTCGGACAGAATGGGAATAAGGCTGTCGGGCGAACCGCTCAAATCGAAAAACGGTATGGATATTATATCCGACGGCATTGTTTTTGGCTCAATTCAAGTGCCGAATTCGGGCGAACCGATTATTCTTATGGCAGACCACCAAACAACGGGCGGTTATGCCAAAATTGCGACTGTAATCAGCGTTGACTTGCCTCTTGCGTCACAGCTTTCGGCAGGGAACACGGTCAGATTTAAGAGTGTTACCGTTGAAGAAGCAGAGCAAGAAGCAAAAAAACAAAAACGATTTTTTGATAATTTATATATGTTTTGATTTTAGGAGTGAATATGGATTATTCAGCTATGCACCCGCAGGAAGTGAAGAAGCTTATCCGTGAGGGCAAAATTGATTTTCAAACATCGGGTATGTGTGCAGGCTATGCACAGGCAAATCTTTGCATTTTGCCAAAGGATTATGCTTTTGATTTTCTCCTTTTTTGTATGCGTAACCCAAAGCCGTGCCCGATTTTAGAGGTCGGCGATGTAGGCTCAAGAGAGTTCAAGGCTATGGCAAGCGAGGGAGATGTGTGCACGGATTTTCCAAAGTACAGAATTTGGAAAAACGGCGTGCTTGAAAAAGAGGTTACGGACATTTCCGAATATTGGCAGGACGATTTTGTGTACTTCCTTATCGGTTGCAGTTTCAGTTTTGAAAGCGAAATGCTCGAGGCGAACATTCCCGTTCGTCATATAGAGGAAAATGTAAATGTGCCGATGTTCAATACAAATATTGAGCTTGCTTCGGCAGGTGCTTTTCACGGAAATATGGTCGTTTCAATGCGTCCGATACCGAATGATTTGGTTGTCAAGGCGGTCGAAGTAACGGCTGCAATGCCAAAGGTTCACGGCGCACCTATTCAAATCGGCAATCCGGAATCAATTGGAATTTCGGATGTCAATCATCCCGATTATGGCGACAGCGTCACAATTAACGAGGGCGAAGTGCCGGTGTTCTGGCCGTGCGGTGTAACCCCTCAAAATGCTGTTATGCAAACAAAGCCACCGATTGCAATAACCCACGCACCGGGGCATATGTTTATCACAGATGTAAAAAATGTTGCGTTGAAGTATTAATTTGCGTTGCTTTTATATCTGTTCCATTAGAATTTTTTAAGGAGTTTATAGATGTATTTTGTAGATTTAAACTCGGATTTAGGCGAGGGAGCTGCCTTTGATTCGCAGATTATTCCCTTGATTACTTCGGCAAATATCGCTTGCGGATTTCACGCAGGCGACAGCAATATTATGAACACAACCGTTGCTTTGTGCAAGGAGAATTCCGTTGCGTTCGGTGCTCATCCGGGCTATTTGGACAAGGAAAATTTCGGCAGAACAAATATGACCTTGTCACCCGAAGAAGTGTATAACATCACTCTTTGTCAGCTTGGCTCACTTTCGGCTTTTGCAAAGGCAAAGGGCGTGAAGATGCAACATGTTAAGCCTCACGGAGCAATGTACAATATGGCGGCAAAGGATATGGAAATGTCACTTGCCATTGCAAATGCAATCAAGGATTTTGATTCGTCGCTTATCTTGCTTGCTCTTTCGGGTTCAAAAATGATTGAGGCGGCAAAGCAGGTCGGCATAAAATATGCCAGCGAAGTTTTTGCCGACAGAGCATATGAGGCTGACGGCTCATTGCGTAAAAGAACGCTTGAAGGTTCGATGATTACCGATGAAAACGAGGCTATATCTCGTGTTATCCGTATGGTAAAAGAAGGCAAGGTCACCGCATACACAGGCGAAGAAGTGCCGATTGAGGCTCACAGCGTTTGCGTTCACGGCGACGGTGAAAAGGCACTTGATTTTGTTCGAGCACTCAACAAGGCGTTTGCCGAAAATGATATAAAAACAGTTCCGCTTTCAGAGGTGATTAGTTAATGTACTTTAGAACACAGGCAAAAATTGATTTGGATGCCGTTGAATATAATTACAACAACACTCGTGCCAAATTGCCGCAGGGTTGCAAACTTTTGGGAGTTATCAAGGCTGACGCCTACGGTCACGGTGCTGTTGAGCTTGCAAAATTCTTGCAGGGCAAATGTGATTTCTTCGGCGTTGCTTGCATTGAGGAAGCCGTTGAATTAAAAAAAGCCGACATAAAAACCCCGATTTTGATTTTGGGTTATGTCGCTCCTGCGTTTTATGATTTGGTTGTAAAATATGACATTCGTATTCCTGTTTTTTCATACGACACGGCAAAGGCTTTGTCGGATGAAGCAGTCAAGCAGGGCAAGGCAGTTCCGTTTCATTTTTGCATTGATACGGGTATGAGCCGTATCGGTTTTCAGGTTAATGAGGAAAGCGCCGACATTTGCAAAGAGATTTGTGCTTTGCCGAATATTGAAGCCGAGGGACTTTTCTCTCATTTTGCAACGGCTGATGAGTCGGATTTGACGAGGGCGCTTGCACAGCGAGAAAAGTACAAGGCGTTTGTTGAGATGCTTGAAAATAGGGGAATTCAAATTCCGATTAAGCACTTGAACAACAGCGCAGGTATTATGAATTTTGATGAATACTTTGATATGTGCCGAATGGGAATTATTCTCTACGGTCTTTATCCGAGCGAGGAAGTGGACAAATCACTTCTCGACATCAAGCCTGTTATGTCGTGGCTAACTCATATTTCACACATCAAAACTCTTGAGCCGGGCAGAGAAGTGTCCTACGGCGGAACATTCAAAACAACCGAGCCGAGAGTGATTGCAACAATTCCTGTTGGCTATGCCGATGGCTATCCTCGTTGCCTTTCAAACAAGGGCAGGGTAATCATCAACGGTCAATATGCACTGATTGTCGGCAGAGTTTGTATGGACCAGTTTATGGTTGATGTCACCGATGTTGACGGCGCAGAACTTGACAGCACCGTAACTTTGGTGGGCAAAGACGGCGATGCCGAGCTTTCTATGGAAGAAGTTTCTAATTCCGCTTACTCATTCAATTATGAGCTTCCGTGCCGAGTTGCACGCAGAGTGCCGAGAACCTATTATAAAGACGGCAAATTCGTAAAAGCCACAAATTATATGTATTAAAAAAATGCTACCATTTATTGGTAGCATTTTTGTTTAGTCTATTTGAACATAATATGTGTTCAGCACAGCTTCCATAACGCTGTCCTCGTCAGGTGTGAACTCGGCAACAACGGCATCAGGATATTTTGTGTGCTTTGTTTCGGTCATTGAACCTGTGATGGTGTAGGTTTCAAACGAGTCGATACCTTTGTTAAGCACGGTTGATGCAAGGTAGGTTGCGTTGTTGAGCGTGATGTTTGTTTTGCTGTATTTTGATGCGGTGTTGTACAGGTCGGAAACAACGCCGAAATCCTTTTTTACCGCAGGAATAAGCTGTTGTGCAAACGCTTTTACATATTGCTCAATTCTTGCAGAACGGTTGAGCGAAGCTTCAAGATAGTCCATATCTCTTGTTCTGACATATGCTTCTGCCATATCGCCTTTGAGTGTGACGGTTTGTCCCTTGACAATTCCTTTGTCAGGCACGCTGTATTGCGCTTCAAGTGTTACACCGCCGATTGCATCGTTGATTGGCGCAACGCCGTCAAGGTCAAGCGCAAAGTATTTGTTGATAGGCACATTGTAGAGAATTCTGCTGATTGCCTTTGTCACATTTTCACAGCTTTTTGCTTTACCGTCACCGTAGGCGTATGCAAGGCAAAGCTGTACATTTTCTGTGCTCAGGAAAACGCCTGTGTCATTATAAATGTCAACATCAACCATAGTGTCACGAGGAATGTTGATGATTTTGACCGCTCCGTTTCCTGTGTCAACGGTAACAACCACATCGGCATCGGCACAACCGACAAAGTCGGCGTCGTTTTTGCTCAGCATATCTCTTTGGTCAATGCCCATAAAAGCAATGGAAATGACATTTTCATTGAATGAATATTTGTGTCCTTTGTATGTGATGATTTCGTCATGATCTTTGTCGGTTACTGTTGCCGAAACGAAATCGTTTTTGCCTTGATTTTTTATATAAGACAAAGCACCCTCGAAACCACCGACTATAAGCGCAATAACTAAAATTATGATAAACGGAATTTTAATCCATTTGTTCAGCTCTTTCCACTTCTTTGTTAATTTTTGGGAAGATGATGATTTGTGCTTACGGTGCTTGTGATGTTTTGACGAATGTGATGAATGAGAGGAGTGCGAATGATGATGTCCGCTGCTTGAAGAATGGTGATGATGGTGGTGATGGTGATGACTGTGCTCACTTTCAATCACGCTTTTTTCCACAATTTTGTTCAATTCGGCGGTTTCATCGGATTTGCTGTCAACATCATTTGGCTTTTCTGCCGAAACGGTTTTGTTTTCGGTGTAGCCGGTGTTGAAGAGGATGTCCTCACTCTCGTTTGAATTCAAATTTGGGTCAATTGGTCTTTTCATTCTTTATTAATACTCCGCATACTAAATATCTGTTGCTTTTCTGTCCTGTAAAGCAGGTAGACAACACCACTATATTATCGTTTATTGTAATTTCTTTGTCAAGAGATTTTGCAACATTTTTGTTGGCAGATGTTGGATTTTGTATCATTTCGATAAATTCTTTGAAAATATCGTTGTCGTGAAAATCAAAACTGTTCATAATGTGTCTGTCATCATATTTGAAAGCAGATACAATACGATAGGTCAATTTTTCGTTCGGTGTGTAAATCACAAATTTCGTGTGTTTTTCAAAGAAATCCTGCTTTTCAAATCGGTGAAGCGTTGTAAAATATGTGTCGCCGTATCCGTTGTGACCGTAAATCAAGGTAACTCTGTCGGTGAAATCTCGGTTGTTCATACTTTGAGTGTAGACCGCACCGCTTGATGAATAGCTCTTGTCTGTTGCACTGTGCTTGAGGTAAAATGTGTCGCTCGTTTTGCTCTGAACAATAGGGTAGTTCACCTTTGTGCCAGGAACTTTTATCCAAGCGTAGATTTCATCATTTTTCTTTTTAAGCGAAGCAAAGTCGATTTTGTTTGCTACTGTCGGTTCGGCAACTGTTGCTTGAACGGTTGTTGTTGTCGAGGTGAGTTCCTCATCTTTATGCTTTGCATTTTCTGTGGATACTATTTGAAAAATTGTAATGCCCACGCCGACAACAATCAAAATAATCGCCAAAACAACAAATGCTTTTCTTGTGCGACTGCTTGAATTCTTCTTGTCATTTTCCATTCTGCTCACCCGTAAAAAAGAACCCGTAACTTTTGTTACAGGTTCTTACTTAATTTAGAAATCAGTCTTTTTTCTTCTTTGAGATTGCAAGCATAGCTACGCCTGTACCTGCCATAGCGATACCAGCCATTGCAGCACCTGTTGCAGGAGAAGTGTTGCTGTCGTCCTTGCTGTCGTCATCGATTTCTGCATCGTCCTTTGATGCTGTTGAATCTTTAACAACTGCGTTTGCAACTACTTGCTTTTGCTTGCCTGATTCTGTAAGTTCAATAACGATTTTGTCATTATCTTCAGATGTTGAAAGAACATTGTAGTCAACGCCTTCAGTCATATTAGGGAATTCCCATCTGATAACTTCGCCCTTACCTGAATACTTGAATGTGTACTTTGCACTTTCCTTTGAGTATTCAACCTTTGATGACTTGTCAGAGTTAACTGTAACGATTACAGGCTCTGTCTCAGATGCAGGCTTTGTGGTAACTTCTGAAGAACCGGGGCTTGAAACAGATGCAGCCATAACAGGCATTGCACTGATAGCACCTGCTGAAATCAACATAACTGCCGATAATGCGATAGAAATAAACTTTTTCATAATAACACCTCAATTAAT
The DNA here is from genome assembly GCA_902462495.1 of uncultured Eubacterium sp. GTDB lineage: Bacteria > Bacillota > Clostridia > Oscillospirales > Acutalibacteraceae > Eubacterium_R. The sequence goes on from CABQCC010000006.1 coordinate 26,520, forward strand.
ATTCAATAATATACATTTAGTCACTATAATTTAACTTGATTATAGCACGAAGTCTATTATTTGTAAAGGCTTTTTTTAATAAAATGTAAATTGTAAACGATTTTTAATCATTTCAAGACAGTTGAGCCTTGCCTGTGCAAAGTTCGTAATATCTTCCTTTGAGTGCAAGCAAATTGTTGTGGTCGCCACGCTCGATGATTTCACCGTTTTCAAGCACCATAATTGCATTTGAATTTCTGACTGTTGAAAGTCGGTGAGCAATAACGAATACGGTTCTGCCAATCATCAAACGGTCCATACCGTGCTCGATGTGCGCCTCTGTTCTTGTGTCGATTGATGAGGTAGCCTCGTCAAGAATCATAACAGGCGGGTCGGCAACAGCGGCTCTTGCGATTGCAAGGAGTTGGCGCTGACCTTGGCTGAGGTTTGCACCGTCCGATGTGATGACTGTGTTGTAGCCCTCAGGAAGATGCTTGATGAATGAATGAGCACTTGCAAGCTTTGAAGCTTCAATACATTCCTCGTCGGTTGCATCAAGTCTGCCGTATCGGATGTTGTCCATAATTGTGCCTGTGAAAAGGTGGGTGTCTTGAAGCACCATTGCAAGAGAACGGCGCAAATCCGACTTCTTAATTTTCTTGATGTCGATTCCGTCGTAGGTTATTGTGCCCTCTTGAATGTCGTAAAACCTGTTGATGAGGTTTGTGATTGTTGTTTTGCCTGCACCCGTTGAGCCGACGAATGCAATCTTTTGTGCCTGCTTTGCATAAAGATTGATGTCGTGGAGAACAATTTTGTCCTCAACATAGCCGAAGGTTACATCCTTGAAAACAACTTCGCCCTTTACAGGAATTCTCTTGTCGCCGTCAACCCAGTTCCAAATCTTGCCGTTTTCGGTTTCTTTTTCTTCGAGAGTAACGGTGCCGTTATCAACTTCGCTTTCGGTGTCCATAACGGCAAACACTCTTTCTGCACCTGCAAGGGCAGAAAACACATTGTTCATCTGGTTCATAATTTGGTTGATAGGTTGGGTGAACTGTTTTGAATAGCTGAGGAAGGTGAAGAATGTACCGATGCTCATACCTTTTGTCAAAACAAGAAGTCCGCCCGCAAGAGTAACGCTTGCGTATGATGCGTTGTTGATTCCTGTTGAAACAGGTCCCATAATTCCGCTGTAATAGTTTGCCTTTGTTGCAACTTCACGGAAAGTTTCGTTGAGCTGTTCAAAGTCGTCTTTTGCCTGCTCCTCGTGGTTGAACACCTTGACAACTTTCATTCCCTCAACTGTTTCTTCAATGTTGCCGTTCATTTCGCCAAGTGCTTTTTGTTGAGCCTTGAAGTATTTTCTTGTGCTCTTTGCAATTTTCATTGTGTTCACAATCATTATAATAAGGAACATAAGCGCAACGATGAATAATCTCCATTCAAGCGCAATCATCATAACGATAATTCCGATGAAGCTGAAAACCGATGAAACAAGCTGAACGATGGATTGCTCAAGCATCATTTGAATGTTGTCAACATCGTTTGTAAAACGGCTCATAATCTCGCCGTGTGTCTGTCCGTCAAAGAATTTCAGCGGCAAGGTTTGCAAGTGGTCAAACAAGTCTTTTCTGATGATGTTTGATGTTCTGTATGCAAGCTTTACCATAATTTTTGACTGCAAGAATATAAACAGCGAAGCACCAATGTAAAATGACGAAACGATTACAAGGTTTTTAATCAACTGTTTGATACCCTCTGTGGCAAAATTGCCTGCTTGAATTGATGATGCAACATCGTCCAAAATCGGCTTTAGCCAATATGATGCTGCCATTTGGCAAACGGTTGCCATAATAAGAGAAAGAAATACTACGAATAACAACACCTTGCTTTTGCCGATGTATGACAAAATACGCTTTAAGGTCTTTTTTGCGTCCTTGGGCTTTTGTCCAGGCACGCCGTGTCTTTGTGGTCCCGGCATTATTCCATTACTCCTTTCTGCTGTGTTTTGTAAATTTCCTGATAGATTTCACTTGTTTGCATAAGCTCGTCGTGTTTGCCTACGCTGTCAATTTTGCCGTCGTCAAGCACGATGATTTCATCTGCTTCGGCAACCGAGGAAATTCTCTGTGCGATAATCAAAACCGTTGTGTCTTTGAGCTCTTTGTAGAAGCATTCTCTGATTTTTGCTTCGGTCGCTGTGTCAACGGCAGAAGTTGAGTCATCAAGAATAAGGATTTTCGGTTGCTTGATGATTGCTCTTGCGATACAAAGTCTTTGCTTTTGACCGCCAGAAAGGTTCAAACCGCCTTGCGAAAGTTCTGTGTCATATCCGTCAGGCTGGCTCATAATAAAGTCGTGTGCCTGTGCGGCTTTGCAAGCGGAGATGATTTCTTCATCTGTTGCGTCTTGCTTGCCCCACTTGATGTTTTCCTTGATTGTGCCTGTGAAAAGTACATTCTTTTGGAGCACAACGCCTGTCAGTTCACGGAGAGCTTCAAGGTCGTAGTCCTTAACATTGACGCCGTCAACAAGGATTTCACCGCCCGAAACATCATAAAGTCGAGGAATGAGGTTCACAAGGCTTGATTTTCCGCAGCCCGTTGAGCCGATAATGCCCACAACGCTGCCTGCCTTTGCTTTGAAGCTGACATCTGTGAGAATGTCCATACCGTCATTGTAGCCGAACGAA
>CABQCC010000007.1 GCA_902462495.1 uncultured Eubacterium sp.
GATTCCTCAACAGAAAGTCACTCACATCATTTTAGGCTTGCCGAACGAAAGCAAGGACGATATGCTTAAAAGCGTTGAATATGCGTGCAAAGTCACTGATGGAATAAAGCTTCAACTGCTTCACATTCTCAAAGGCACAGACCTTGCAAAAGATTATGAACAAGGCAAATTTAAGGTGCTGACATTGGAGCAGTACACAGAGATAATAAAGGAATGTGTACAAATCATTCCTGAAAATGTGGTTATTCACCGCCTGACGGGTGACGGAGCAAAAAAAGACCTGATTGCTCCCCTCTGGTCAGCAGATAAAAAAACAGTGCTCAACACAATAAATCGAGCACTGAACGAAGTATAAAACACATATGCATATTAGCAAAAAGGAATAAGGTATAATTCTATGACAATAAAAGAGGCACGACAGCAAGTTAATTTAACACAAAAGGCTTTGTCAGAATGGCTCGAAATCCCCAAGCGCACTATAGAGGATTGAGAACGAGGAGCGAGAAAATGTCCTGAATGGTGTGAAAAATTGCTTGTCGAAAAAATCTTGACTTACAAAAACGACTAAAAAAGGTATCTTCAATGAAAATTGAAGATACCTTTTTTGGTGCACCTGACCAGCAATATGTATTTTAAAGTGCCTAAATAAAGGGATTTTCAATCGTATATAAATGCAATGACTGCACTTTGACTGCACTTTTGAAGTTTTTACAAGAACTTTTCAAAAAAAGCAAAAAACTTTGAAAAAAAGTATTGACTTGCCACCATTTTGGTGGTATAATATAATCACAGTCAAGGGAATGACAGAAAGGAGTTATCAAAATGTCGTTTAATCAAGAAAGAGAGGAAAACAATGAATTGACCACAAAGGAAATTTCAAGGTTAATTGATTGGCTAAAATCTAAAGGCTTCGGCTTAGATGAAATCGAAGACTGTATAGATACAATCTCAAAAGAAAAAAGCGAGTAACCCTCAACAGAAACTCGCAACAGTGAAAGCACTACCCTTGCGGTGCTTTCTCTGTAACTTTATTATAAGCAAGGATAAAGAAAAAATCAAGAAAAAATTATAAAAAACTATCTTTATAGAAAATGAGGTCACAAACTATGACTGTAAAAGAAGCAAGACAACAAGTAGGATTAACTCAAAAAGCATTATCTGAATGGCTTGACATACCCAAACGGACTATTGAAAATTGGGAAGACGGGAAAAGTGCTCCAAAGCCTTGGATTGAAAAACTGCTTGTTGAAAAAATTTTGACTTACAAAAGCAAATAAAAAACAAAAGCCTACCGCACAACGAATTGAAGTGCGATAGGCTTCTTTTTTACGGCTTTACAAGTTTACCCTTTTTAAGCAACGCAAGTAATCTGCCGTTCTGCTCGGCTGTGCCCTTGTAGTCCTTAACCTTATTCTTAATGGCAATTTTCTTGCGATACGCAAAATCACTCTTTACACCGACCGCTTCCAAAGCATCAACAAGGCTGTCGCTTGTTCCTTTGTATGCCTTGAAATAAACGGTTTTTGTGCTTTGGATAGGCTTTTTCTTTTCTGCACCGATATTAGTTTGATTTTTCGGTCGCAGAACGCCCAAAAACGAATTATAACTATGCTTGATTAATGTCATAGGCTCGTGCTTCGCTTTCGGGAAATTTTGGTCGTAAGAATAGAAATAAGAGGTTGTTCCCTCGCCTGTCGCAACGGAAATGTGACCGTGACCGCTTCTCGATGTGAACACGCAAAGGTCGCCCTTTTTCGGGATAAACTCCGCCGTGTTGTCAATCCATTTAAAATTCTTTGTGAGGTACTCACTCGTTTTACGCTTGTTGTAATATTCAATAGCGTTGCCGATACTCTGCGGTGTTATGCCAAGCACATTTTTGATATAATGCTTTGCAAGGTCAACACACTGCACACCGTATGTGCCGTCGTAGTCGATACCCCTGCCGATGTTTTGCTTTACCCATTTTTCATAAGTCATAACAATCTTCCTTTCTCGTTAATGTGGAAATCAATTTCTTCTTTCTGCTCTGTTCTCATAATCCTTTGCCGTTCCATTTCAGCTTTGTATTTCAAATACTTTTTGCAATCGGAATGGCAACCGACTTTTCGGTCAGAGCATCCCTTGCACGGAACCTTTGGTATCATTTTCGGTCGCTCGTTTCTTTGTTCTTATTGCGGATTTGAATTAAAATATTTTTTAGCTTATCAGGCACAGGCAGAAATTCGGCTACATTTTCCAAAATCGAAATTCCCTCGTTGCACAAGTAAAATACAATAACAACCTCACGCAACGGATTATAATCATTCAACGCAGGCATAATCTCTGCCACAACCTTTTGAATAATTACCGCCACAGCGATTACAACAAAAATCAAAATCTTCTTCAAAATTCCCTTATAACCGATTTCACTTGATAATGTTTTTGTCATAACCCCACGAATAATGCCTGTGACATAATCTAAAACAACAAGTGCAATCAAAGCCTTTAATATCACATCTATGCCTCCGAATAAAAATGTAAAAATGCCGCCAACGACGCCACCTATAATGCTTACAGGATTTAAAAACTTACTCATAATATTCCTCACTTTCAATTATTTCTTCTTCTGTTGTCGGTTCTATCTTTGGAGTTTCACATAATTCCCACTCCAGAGCAGTCGTTAATCTGTAAGAATACCCCTCTGGTGCTTCGGGGCGGTTGTTAATCGTTTCGAGAATACTGTTGTATTCCTTTTCAGTTATTTCTTCACCGCCTGAACCTGTGCCAATACCTACAATGTATTTATCATTTATGAATTTATAAAACATATAAAATCTCCTTAAAATTTAATCTGTAGCCACACAATCGGGTGCCCTGCAATATACGGATAGTCATCTCTTAGTGAACGCAATTGGAATCCTCGTTTGTCGAACAAATAATCATCAGCCACATTATCAGTTACCGAACCGGCTATTTGAACTGAAGAAGTATAATAGCTGGTAGTAGTCGATTTTTTTCTAACATAGTTACATCCCCAGCAGTTATACCGCGGATATGAAACAGGATTAGCGATAGAAGTGCCATATACAAATGCACTCAAAAAGCTCACCCCAGCAATTTCAGCATCAGTCATCGCATAAGGCTGGTAGAAAAAAACCAAATCAGGCTTAACAGGTATTCCGTTTTCATCACTTCCCAAAGCGAAATTAATTCGAGGAAAGTTTTGTGTTGTAATATTCTCCGATGGAGTGAAAACTCCGCTTGCAAACTTACTTTTCAACGGAATTATTCCGTTGATAATGTCCGTCAGTTCGCCCTTTGTCGCTGATGTTTTGTCAACGCTTCCATTTGCCCCGATGATTGCGTTTGCAAGGCTGTCAAGAGCGGTTTTATTTTCGATAATCATCATTGAGCATCACCCCCACCGTAAGTTGTCGAAACACTTGCCATAGGAATATCAAGCTGAAGCATTCCGTCAGCAAATTTCAAGCCGTTACCAACTGCCGAATTGTCAATCTTGTTGGGCACAGAAGTAATAGCATCAAGCTGTTCTTTAGAGAGTTTGTCCTGCTTCCCGTCAATCTGCTCTTTAATCGCTGTGTCATCATAATTCACAAGAGCGCCAAGTTTCTTTTTTTCAGCAGAGGTGAAGTTGTTATCCGTATGGATATAGTTTTCATCTGATACGAAATTGCTGTCGTTTTCAAGCTCACTTGTTTTTGTAGGCAATTTGACTTTTTGAGCAATTTCAGTTTTGTCGACATCAGTCAAAATGTAGCTGTCGCCTTTTTGTCCCTTTGGTCCGGTTTTGCCTTGCGGACCTCTCAGCCCCTCCAACTGTTCAGGAGTAAAGTCACTGTATTTAAACGGCTCGCCTTTGTCACCTTTAAGTTGACCTGCTGCAATAGCATTGTCTATTAAGGTGTAAATTTTCTCGGCTTCGCTTGCTGTTGGAGTATTCGATTCTGCTATTTGATTATTCCAACTACCTGCTGTAATCAAAACATCAACAGGCTCAGGCGAATATCGAAGAACAACATTGTCCGATTCGTCAACATCGACTGCATAAACCCCGATTTTGCATAACCCCTCGGTCAAGCAAGGTGTTAAGACTTTGCCTGACACAAAAAGGCTTTTTGAATTGTTAAAAGTAACAAAAGTTGTTAAGCCTTTGTAATCTTCGCTCAGTTCAACATCTATTAACACATCATTAAAAGCTCCGCTCATCAGTTTTTCTGCATCAACAAGCTGAACGGATTTTGTGTTTGCAACAATTTTCACTCACTTCACCCCCCGATTTGCGACAGCAAAATAATTAACTCTAAGGGGATGACTCGAATCCGCTTCACCGATACTTGAAGAACGCACTGTTTTTAAGTTGATATAGAAAAGATTTTTTGCTGATTTAATACCAAAATCAGTCACGAATGATTCTGAATTTCCGTAATAGTCCTCTACAGTCACACTAAGTGCCTTTGGTTCTTCAATTTTAAACAATGGCACAGTCACACTGCCGTCAGCCAAATTGAGAGGTTCATCAAGAATGACATATCCATATTCAAATTGAATTCCATTGCTAAGTTCGTAATATCGAACATTATTAACATCAGAAACGCTTTCATCTACAATTCCGATACAACCGTTAAGCACTTCTTTCAAAATTGAAGCTTTGGCACTTTCAAGGTTTTCAGCAATCGGCATCAGTGCTTGAGCCGATTCAACATTATAGCCTTTTAATTTAATACTTGCGAACGGAATGTCGGCAGTTGACGAACCGTCAAGAATCGAGCCGCTGACATCATAACTCGTTTCGGTCTTGATTTTCTTACTTTTCAAGCCAACGCTTTCAATGCCTGTTTCACTAATTTCATAATGAATGTAAACAAGCGCATAAGTCGTCTGACCGAGGATTCCGCCTGTAATCGTCATTTCTTCAGGCGCTTCGATTGATATATGACGCCCTTGACACATAAGTTCGCCTTTATTTATTCTGATTTTTTTCGAATCAATAACATCAACCTGACATTTGTCGCCGACATCTAATATGTAATTTCCTTTACCGTGAAGAGCTGCGTTAAATCTGCCAACTTGACCGCTTGTAACATGCTCTGTCCCGGTATGACCCGTTACCAAAGAAATCATAGTTCTCCCACCTCGTATGACACCTCAACGGCGCCGTTTGAATTAATTTTCACAATTTTTTTTGTGATTTGTTTTCGTATAAAAATATTGCTCAACAGTTTGGTAGCACCGATAACATCCCCAATGTCATATTCTTGCTTTGCGTCAAACTTGACATCAACTTCATCTGTCGCCCAAAGCTCTTTGAGCTTTTCTATTCCACTTTTCACCAAAGTGGCGTACTTGTCTATGTACAGCTTGTAGAATTTTCCTCGCACAAAACTCGGAGGTGAATTTTTCTGTTCTGCCAAATAATAATTACCGCTTACGAATGTCGGTGCGCCGGTTGCAGAATTTTTTGAATAAACTTTTTGAGCGGAAAAAGACGGTGCAACTGAATTTGAAAATCTCGTATAATAAGTTCCGGGTTTCCATACCGCACCGCTTTTTGTCACTTTTAAAAAACTGCCGTTGATTTTTTGATAGTATTTATCAAAATTTTCAGCCCACTTATTCGGTTTTTCATTCAAAACAGTATACTTTTTTTCGCTCGTTTTTTCATAAAATGCGCCTACTTTGAAAGACGGAGCTTTTGCCCCGGACAATTTAATGTATTTACCGCCTTTTTTTGCATAATAATTTGCAAAGCGACTATTCCAATTGCTTGGTTTCTTTTTAAGCGAAACATATTTTGCAACTGTGCTCTGCTCATAATAAGCATTAAGCTTGAATTGAGGAATAACACCCTCGACAGGAATAAATTTACCTGCGCCATTTTTTCGATAATACTGAGAATAATTTTCATTCCAATCGGTCGGTACTTTTGTCTGCACGGAATAGTAATAATTTGTTAAACCGCCGATTTCCTTATATTCTCCGGAAACGCCGTCGCTGTAATACTCATAATAAGAATGATAGTTCTGCGCCCAGCTTGCAGGCTGCGCAGTAACAAGACTGAACGATTCAGCCTCTTTCCCCTCGACAGATTTATAATCTTCACCTTGCTTTAAAAAATATTTAGTGTAAGCGGATTCCCAATCTGCCGGTTTACTGTCCAAAGCAGAATATTTTGTGTTTTTTTCAAATTCTACATTTTTATAGCCGTCATCCAAAGCGAAAAAGTAATCAGTGCAGTTTTCAGCCCAGTCGTTCGGTTGTTCCTGAAGCGCAATGTAATTCTCGGTAAGCTCTGCCGATGAATAGTCATATGCTTGTGAAACTTCATCAAGTCCGAATAGCTTTTGCTTTTCCTTAGTCAAAATGTATTGCTCATTGCAATACGGTTCTTCAACTGTTGAAAAAGGCTGAATGCCGCCGTTCTCATCTGTGAATAGATGAATAACGGCACGATTTGATAAATCACCTCTGCCGAGGCACACAAGATGATTCACAGGATGAAATTGTTTTTTCACCGTCATTTCAACTACGGATGTGTCGAATTCTTCATCTTGTGAATAATCAATGTATTCAACTGCCGAAAGGTGGCACAATCCGTTTTGCCAGCGCATTTTTAATTTGCAAAACACCGAATTGAGCATTTGACAGATTCCTGAATAACCGTTAACATACCTGTCCACCTGGTAACCGCAGATTTCAATTCCGCTTGGTTCACTTTCAGCAACAAAAATGTCACTTAATCCCAAAAGCGTAATAATTTGAGCAACGCAATCGTTCGCATCGCCGTAAAGCATTAAATAATCGCCCTCGGGTTCGATGACTTTTGACGCCAAAATGCCGTGAAAGCTCCTGCCACTAAACACTTCGAGTCGGCTATTACTTGAAACTTCAACGCTGTCGATGACTCCACCGTATTCGGTGTTTTCGATATAGATTACAGAACCCACTTCAAGTTCATAATCACCGTTATTCACCTGAAGCTCAAAATCGTTTTCATCGCTTCCGTAAGCCAAATCGAGGCTTCCGTTTAGGATTACGCCGACATCATCCATATCTTTGTTTGTATAAATTAAATCCATTTCGGGGCACTCCGTTCCAAAAATAGAGTCACTTCAAATTTTTCGACATCATCAAAAATAACAGGATTTACGCCTGTTGGAATTTTTTTAAAGACATCACTTGAGCGCTCTCGATTTTTAAACTCATTAACAAATGTTCCGTCCTCAAGCAATCGTTGGATTTTTCTTGTTTTTGAATTAATAATCAAAAATTCTTCTGACATAACCTCTGTACTAACCCCGTAAGAATTGCCACCGATTGTAATCTGCGGAGATATTACGGCACCTGATATAACAATCTCAAAATCACACGCTGTAATGCCGTCATTCTCAAGACTGTCAATAGACATTGAGTTACCGTAATCAAACGGGAAATCATAAGAGAAATCATAACCGCCGGCGATTTCCGTTCTGTGATTAAACAGCTTTTTTGCTTCTCTGCACCAAAAGCCGTAATCATATGAGATTTTGAGTTTTTTGGTCATAAAACCGTCATTATGAGTGTAATCGCTGACGGTAGAAGCCGTCACAAAACACGATAAATAATAATCGTTGATGTAAAGCTTCCCTGCCGAGTTTGTTAAAACATCAATCTCAAATTCTTCAAAAAGCCTGTTGATTTCATCTGCTGTACCCGATACAGTAATAGGCAGTTCTTTTTGCTTCACGCCCGACATATTAAAGCCGGTTATCTTGTCGTTTACGCTTTCGACATTCCACTCGTAATCTCTCAGCTGCGATTCGTTCGCTATAAACGGCGGCTTTGTAAGGTCAATGACAGTACCTCGGCTGTTGATATATTTAATTTTATCAAGCATTTTTCTTCACCAACCTCGCAAATTCTCGCTTGTCAATGCTCCATTCGGTACCAGCCATACCCTTAGCAATAAGGCTCGGTAACAGTTCAATCAAAAGATTAATAACATAAACAATATCGTCATTGTTACCACTCTTGCCGTTTCGCCACTCGTAAGCCTGCTGTTTTGTGAGCACAGCCTCGCCTTCGTGAAGGAGCGCCGGGTAATTGTCGTTCGGAACATAGTCAATACCCACACGGAGCAGTTTAAAAGTCGGCAAGTTCAATCCCTTACCGCCGAAGCCCGGCACCCAATCGGGTATTTTGAGCTTGTTCATAGAATTAATAACAGTATTAACCGCTTTGATTATCGCATTAATCGGCGGCTTAATAAATCCTATCAACGAGCCGAACACACGCCGTACAACCTTTGCAAGTCCGCTGATTATAGGCGTAAGTGCCTTAATTGCAACAGCCAAGCCTGTGGAAATAAGCGGTATCAATTTTCTAACTACTTTCACTACCATATTAATAACAGGCATAATTGCCTCAATCAAAGGCGGTATCAGCGGAAGCAGTGAGTTAATAAGCTCCGTTATCGGTGGAAGAAGTGCAGAAAATACAGTTTTGAAAACAGGCGCTAAGGTTGCAAATAAGCTTTTAATGGTAGGCATCATAAATATGATAAGGCTGAACATTTCTGTTACCACAGGCATTAACGCCGAGCCTATCTGATTTTTTGCACCCTCAAGCGAACGCTTCATAGTATCGTAAGTATCAGTCATTTTTACGCCGGCACCAACCGACTCATCACTCATGACCATGCCCAATTCGTGTGCCTTGTTTTTTAAGTTTTCTGTACTTTCTGCCGAAGTATTAAAAAGCGGAGTAAGGTTTTGCCCCGACTTGCCGAACAAGTCGTTAGCGAGAGCGGCACGGGTTGCACCGTCCTCCATGCCCTGCATACCTTGTACAGCCTTATTGAACAATTCCTCTGTTGAGAGGTTGTTCAAATCGTTCATAGATATACCGAGTTTAGCAAACCGTTCTGTAGCGTCGGCACTACCGTTTTTTGCGTCGTCAATGGAATTAGACATCTTTTTTATGCCTGCCTGCAACGAGCCGATTTCCATACCTGATTGACTCAAAACATAATCCCACTCTTGATAGCCCTCTTTTGACATACCGAGTTTTTGCGACATTTTATCGATTTCATCGGCGTGTGCGGCTGTGGACTTTGCCATTTTTGTCATGCCTGTAATTGCCGTGCCTGCTGCAACGGCAACGCCTGCACCCCATTTGGCAGCGGTTTTAATGCCTGATTTAAGTTTATTGCCTACGCCCTCGGCGTTCTTTTCCGTTTTTGAAATAGACTTGTTGGCTTCATCAGAATTAACCATAATCGAGCCGACAAGTTTAAATAATTCAATCGCCATTGAAATACCTCTCTGTCTCTCTTGCAATCTCGATTATCTCGGCATCAGATTTTGTCGAAATGTTTTTTCCTATTCTCTTATCGTAATACTCGTTATATGTTATAAAATCCGTTTCAAACCTTTGCATAGGAAGCTGAACAAGCCATTCAAGGTAGATTCGTTCTTCTTTAACCTTTTCCAAGCATTTTACAATAAGCTTTACGCCCTCATCAAAGGGCATGCTCAAAACAAAATCTATATTGCCATATCTGTGAAGAAGTGCGTCAAAAGCTTCTACTTCAGAGCTTCTCGCAATTTCTTCACATCTTGAATAAAAACCTTTAAATCGTTTTCCTTTGCAAGCTGTTTAATGTTTTTTATTTGTTCAGAAATTGATAAATTGCCCACTTCTTCAGCCGTCATCTCATATGGTCCGGCTAAGAATTCATACAACTTGTTTTCTGCGCTTTGCTCAACAGCTTTTTCAAAAAGCACATAAACCAATGCATAACCGTCCGAAAACACATCATCCACGGAGTCCGCTTCACGCAATACACCCTCGGCTTCTTTTTTTATATCAAGGCTTTTGATAAGCCTTAAAGCGTTGAACACGTCTTTTGTATTTAATTCTTTCATCTTTTCACCTTAATTATTTTTCATCTGTTTCCTCAAGTGCCGGATAAAGCTTTGTTGTGGAAGAGAGGAATGTCAAAATATTCATTTGCAATTTTGCAACCGACTGAGTAACACGAATTCTTCCTTTAACCGGACCTTTGTCGCCGTCTGCGGAAATCTGTTTGTATTCACGCTCAAGCGTAAACTTGCCGCCGCCTCGACATATCAATTCCTTGTCGTTATCGATTTTAACCACACCTTCGCCAAGTACAATGTTGCTCGGGTCGGCTTCGTATGAGATTTCCCAAGGCTCGCCCTCTGCTCCTGAGCGATTATCTTCCTGATAAGTCGCAGTTACAGTAATTTGCGGAACGACTTCATCCTTATCCTGAAATGTCAAATCGATATTTTCAAGATTAATCGCATCTTTAACAGTAATTATAATAGGCTTGCCTGTCTTGGTACTTCCTACAAAGGAATAAGTGTGATAATCAGCCTCAGCAATAGTGCAATTACCTGTTATCTTTTTCATTTTTTATTCTCCTATGTAATAAGATTTATATTGAATTTGTAATTGAATGCGCTGGATTTGCTTATCGGGGTCGTCAAGCAAGTTGCGGATGTAATTATAGAAACTAATCATCACCGCATCGTTTGAAATGTGCCTGTGATCAAAGGATTTTTCAATTTCATCTGCAATCTTTTCAATCCTATTCGGCTTTTGAGCATAATCCCAAATGTCAACGATAACCGTGCCGTCATCTCTTCCGGCTTCGTCACCGAGCTGTACCGTATTTACCTTGTAAGTTTTGTACGGAAAAACTGCATCATCAGGAGCATTGCAGTGATATGGTTTGCCGTTGCTTTCGCCAAGCAGTTTTTTAACCACTTCCCTGATTGCTTCGGTCTTATTCTTCGCCACCTTGATATTCCCCCTCGTTAATCAGCGATTCAACGGCACTTTCGCTTTCATTCAAAGCTGAAAGATACTTCGATTCGATTTTGACTATATCGCCGATGTTATCGTTAACGGTTTTCGTAAGCAAACCAAGTCTCGGAGTCTTACTGCTTCCAACTTCCTGATAGCCGCCGTAAAAAGCATTTGGCTTTAAGCCAACCTGCAAATCAGGTTCGCTTTGGTACTTCGGATTTGCACGAACCCAATATTGAGTATATCTGCCTACTCTGCCCTTACGCCTTTTAAAAGCTGAATAATAATTCTGCCTGAAGCGGTTACAAATGAACTTGCCGACATCTCGCAATGCCGCCCTTGTAAGCTCAAAAATCGAATACTGCACCCAATCAACGGATGAAGTGAATTCAATTCCGTCTTTTTTAATTTTTGTTACGGATTTTGGTACACTCACGATTTATTCACCTGCCTTTGAACGGTTATTTCAAGGCTATTTCCCTGACTGCGATATGTTCTGATGACTTCGTAATCTCTGCCGTTATAATTAACAATTCTTTCATCGCTATAGTCGAGATAATCGGCTATAACAAATTTCAATTCGGGCTTAAAGCCCTCAGAGTTTGCCTGATAGAATTCGCTCATACTGATTGACTTAACCTCACAGAAGCACGGTTTAGAGCTTTTTTCGGTCACCCAATCGCCTGTGGAGTCGTCAACCTGCACAGTTTCGCTTATCAAATAAAGAACATCATTAAACATCGGCTCGTTCTCCTTGACAAATTGACAAAGCAATCTTTAAGCTTTCGTAATTCTTTTTGTACTGGTCGCCTTTGCCGCCGAAATCGTACCACGCTTTGCAGTACAGCTTAATGGCGGTTTCCTCAATAGCACTTAAAGAATTAATGTCAATGCTTATTCCCGCCTGTGCCAAATCGAGCACGCAGGAATTGACAACATCGGATATTTCACCGTCAATCAAATTATGACTTATTCGCATATCCTTTTTTACTTTTGCTACAATCATTTTTGCACTCCAATTACAAAAGAGGAATGCCGAAACATTCCTCTTGATTATTCGTTACGCTGTTTCTTTAAATGCAACAATGGCATCCTCATCGGCAACATTACCGTCTGCAAGGCAAACGCCACGATATACCTCGGAATTTGAGCGGAAGCCAACAGAGGTGTCCTTGCTTACCTCAATAGGCTGTGACAAGTTCATCTTGTAACTCTTAAGGTCGCCAAAATAAACGAAAGCCGCATCGTCATTGAGAAGCACAGGATAGCCGAGGATGTTAAACTTAGCCGGTGACTGTGCATCAGCCACAACAATAGGCTTGCCGTTTGTATCGGTCATGCCCAAGATTTGACCGAAGAACAATGTTCTTGTGCATACAAACGAAGCGTTGTTGGCGTACTTACTCGGAAGTGCTCCGATTATCTTTGTGATGTCGGCATACTTCATACCGCCTTTAGTGTATGTATTTGCAGTAGTCTTATAAACCGTGTTAAGTCCTGTAGGCTGCATTTTGCCTGTGCCGGCAACAACAGCCTTTTCGAGTGCAGCCTCAATCTTGTTTGCAAGTCGGGTAACGAGCCAGCTTTCAAATGCGTCAATAGCCATTTTTGCAACCTGGCCTGTAATTTCAACCGTCTTAATAAGCTGATAAGCCGCAAGATTGATTGCATCAAGAGTATCTGAACTGTCTGTTGCTGTTTGAGTCCATTCCGCATCAGCAACCGAACCCTCTTTCGGGATAATAAGATTGCCCGGAATCTGTGTAAGGTCGATTGCACCCAAAAGCGGATTTGTTTCGAGTGTAAATACAACCTTATCCATTGTAATGCTCGGAATAGCCTTTGAAGCGTCAACCGCAGCTCTTTCCTCTGCGTCAAGGTTTTTGCCCTGAAGATTTTTGAGAAACGCTGTTCTGTATTCAGGTGTGTCAATTTTAAAAGTTTTCTTTGGTTCCATTTGATTAATTCCCTTTCCTACAACTATCGGCTCTGAGCCGTTTGTGTCATCGATAATTGATGTAACAAGTTGATTTCTTTTTTGAATTTGACTTTCAAGCAGCTTTCGCTCCTCTTTCAAGTCGGTAACTTCGGTGTTAAGATTTTTCAGCTCGTCTATTGACATTTTTTCTTTATCCAAAGAGCGAATTTCCGTCAAACGAGCATCAATTTCTTCAATTCTTGTCATCTTAATTCTCCTTAAATTTCTGTTTTTAGATTGATTAATTCAATCAGTCTTTGATGCTCTTGAAACTCCTTCTTCACATTCTCGATGACTCCCTCGCAGAATGAACGAGCATATATCTCGGTGTTTTCGTTTGCCGGAATAGAAACGGCTGAAACATCGTAGATTTTTTCAATAGTTTTATGAACGATAGTTCGTGATTCCTTATCAAAATAGTAATCGCCTTTTTTGAAGCTCCACGACATTTCGTCTATCATTCCTTTTTGAATATCCTCGAAAAGACTCTTTGCCTTTTCAGTCTTTGATAAATCAGCTTGAATGAACAAGCCTACATTGTCAACGCTCAGCTTTAAAGTGCCGTTTTTAATTCGGGCATAAACAGCGCCCGAATGGTCGTATTGCATAATCACATCCGACATATCGGTATTTTTAAAGCAGGAACGGTCAAACTCCTCATAAATATCAACACCGTCAACGGTGCAAAGCTTGTATCGGTCAAATTTCATTGCATAACCCTCAACTGTGTATCGGTCACGGTCATTCGGCTTTTTTGCAATGTAAAACTTCGACACCTGCCTGAAATCTCTGCCTTTTGCGATTTTTTCGTTTATGACATCCGCAAACGATTTTGTAACGCCTGCCCCTTTTTGTGCCGGCACGGCAACAAAAGAAAACTCATACGCATCTTGGGGATTTTCCAAAATTCTAAAACAGAGTTTGCCGTCATATTCACAGCCTCTGATGTGCTCACAATATTCCTCGGAACCGCAGATTGAGCAAACCGAATTACTCATACTGCACGCAACGGAAACTTCTTTTTTAATTCCTGCATCGATGCTTGCGATAAGTTCACAGTTACTGTCACTATTAAGCATATAAACTCTCGCCTTTAAACAATAGAGTTGTTCGCCGTCAGCGGTAGTTTGTCCGTCCTGAGCTTCAACCCAAGTTTTGAATATTCGGCACTTTTGCTCCTCAGAGCTCCACAAATGGTCGGAAATTCCTGTTTTACCGACAAAAAGCTCCGCCATTTTGTTAAGTGAAGCAACCGAGAATTTTTCAAAATCTCGGTCAACATCATTGTTACAAAGAATTGTGTTAAAAACATATACATCCTCGGCTTTAAGTTCTTTAAGCGTAAATTTGTTTATAAGTTCCAAATCTTCACTTGTTACACCCTGAGCCGTTTTTTCAATCATTGAATTGTCAAAGCTTTTTTTATTCATCATCTGCACCCTTTCCTTTGTTTTCCTGCCGTGTGGTAGGTATATACTCACCTCTGATGTAGCAAATATCGCCCTGCTCGCCTATGCTTGGCAAACCAAAAGCCTCGTTTACCATATTTGCGGTAATAAAGCCACGGTCAAAGAAGCTTGTTGCCCAAGCAATCTTTTTGTCAATGCTTAAGCCAATCAATCTGTTTGAAGTGACACGAATTTCGTTGCCGAAAACCCGTTCTTTAGCTGTAAAGGTCATATTTGTAAGCACATTTGCAAGTTGAATGGCAAACGGCTCAATCTTGCCCTCGTAGTAAGCGTTCCACTCGTCATCGGTGAATTTATTTTGAATGATGTTTATATTCGTACCAAAATAATTAAAAACATTATTGTTAATCAAAGCCTGCTGTTTCTCATCAACCAAATTCGTTTGTGAGTTAATCTGCTTGACATCTTCGTACTTACCGTCATAAACAATTACACCGCCGTTATTGTCAGCAGATAAATTCTGCTGTTTGAATTTTTCCCGTTCCTCATCGAGCTTTTCGGCCTTAACCACACTTGCAAGCTTCGCTAAGAATCGAACCGAGGCACCGTTTTTGATACCCTCAACGATACCCTGATTGTTCATATTAAGAAGTTCAAGTGTCGGATAAAGTGCATTGTTTGATGAGCCGAAAAAATCGTCGCTGTACTGCATTTTGTTAAGCAGTCCGCAACGGTTAAGCTCAACCGCACCGTATTGATTGTTATTAAATCGGTACCTTAACCAATACTCGCCAAGGTCAGACTTAACAATCTCACAATTGCAGGCACGAAGCGGTAAAAAGCCCTGCACCTTTATCCCAAAATCGTCAAGCACAGGAGCAATAAAAACATTGTTGTCAACCTCGAGCATTGTTGCAATTCTGCGAATAAATTTTGATGTGTCCTGCATCGGGTTCGGCTGATATTTCAAAATATTGTTCAAAGTCGTGTTGTTACCGACAACCTCAATTTTTAATTTGGAGCAGTTTTCCGCAAAGCTGTTGACTGCTGCACGGCACAAATCCATTTCATAAAGTGAGCCGTGATAACTTGTAAACGCAGGAATGTAACCGGGAAGCAGTTCAAAATAATTTCGCACCACTTCGGACACCCTGCGTTCTTTTCTGTTAAAAAATCCCATTTTAACCTCAATTCATATTGATATAGTCATTTTTGTTATCCTGTAAAACCTTGTAAGCACAAAGAAGCGAAACGGTACCGTCAATTCTCTGTGTTCTGTCATTCGATTTAACAGGCTGAATATTGCCGTTAATATCCGTTTTGACCTTGGTATTATACAAACACCACTTGTCAATCGGATTGTTGTTATAGATAATTTTGTGAGCGTCAAAGTCTGCTCGTAAATCTTTCATCGGCTGCGAAAGAGTAAACACACCCTGTCGAACAGGTATCATTGATTTTTTACCAAACTCCGCCTTAAACTCACGGAGCAAGCTGTCATCGATATGCCAAGGGTCATAACCGATGTACACAGCGAACAAATCTTCCTGCTCCCTTAATTCCTTGAACCATTCAAGAAAAATCTTTTTGTCGCACTTATTACCCTCACAGGTCCGCAAATAGCCCTGCTCAATCCAAAGTTCATACGGAACGGAGTCACGCTCTCGGCGATTACCGTGTTTTCTCTGTTCATCAATAACCGCTTGCGGAATCCAATACATAGATTTAACATAAATCTTATCATCACCCGGACGCATCATAATCGCCTTTGCACTGTTAAGGTCGGTTGTATCGGCGGCATCAAATCCGCCGATGCAGTAATCAAAGGATATATCAAATGTTTCCTCGTTGTTAAGTTCTTCCCAACGAAGCCACGCCGCATCACCCGTCTGCGGAATGTTAAAATCTTTAACCATAACCGTAGGTTTAAAGGACAAATCGTCTTTTGCACGCTGTACCATTTGCCTCATATAATCAAATGATTTAATCGTGCCGATACCCGGGTTAGCTTTTATCCACATATCTTCCTTATCCCACTCATCAGGAGAATCAAGTTCGTAAATCATAGGAAGAAATCGCTTGTTCTCGGCTTTGCCGTCAAGAATGTTTCTTGCGTATTGATACTGTGCATCAAAAATGCCCTCTCGGATGAAGCCGTTTGTTGTAATACAAAAAAGCAACGGTTGCCGTCTTGCACCCATTGCCTGTTTAATCAAATCATATAAATCACGGTTTTTAATTGCCGCCAACTCGTCAATAATCGCACAGTGAACATCCAAGCCGTCAAGGCTGTTAGTGTTGCTTGCCAACGCCTTAATCGTTCCGAAGTTATACGGGAAATACAAATCCGTTGCACGCTTCTTAATATTCCGTGCAAGCTCCGGCGACAGCTTTCGCATTTTGTCGCAGGCGTTAAAGCCTAACTGTGATTGGCCTCGCATTGTGGCGATATTGTAAATCTGCGGTGAACCCTCTCCGTCATTTGCAAGCATATCAAGCTCAACGGCAGATGTTTCGGTTGTTTTGCCGTTCTTTCTGCCCTCAATTATCAGCACTTCGTTGTACTGCCTCAAATTATTGTCATCAACAAACCCGAATATCGCTTGTAACCGTGCTTTTTGAAACAGTTCCAATTTAAGCGGAGCACCCAAGCGACCGCTCGGAATTTTACAGAACTTTTCAATAAAATCCGTGTGCCTTTTTGCAATGTCGTAATCAAAATGAAATTCCCCGGGCGAAGCAAACTGTTCAAGAAGTATCTCACTCAGCCGTTGCATTTTTTGACCGGCTATGATACTGCCGTCATAAATTCCGCTGAAATACTGTTCAAACTCTGTCATTTATCGTTTTTGGTAATAAAATCGAGAAATTCATTTGAATTTTGCTCACTTTTCGGAAGCAAATCAACGAGCTTTGACCAAGTTGCGGCATAGTTTTTATACATTTTATCGTATTCGGTTTTTGCCGGGTTAACCTTTGTAACGGAAAATCCATTGCCATTAATTAAAGTAACAATCATTCCGTTCTCAATAATATCTTCCATAAGAGCATCAAGAGATTTGTCCATAAATTCAAACTTTTTGAGCAACGGCTCCGCTAAAGTTTTCTTATCTTTGTCTAAACAGTTGAAAATCTTTTTAAGTTTGTTATAATTCAGTTTTTGTTTTGCCATATCACTTTAAACTCCTTAAAGTTTATACCCCCTTCGCGTAAAATTTTTTCACTCGTCAAAAAAGCAGTCCACCCCAACGGTCTCCATAGGGTATAAGTTCAAAATTGAAATAGGGGGGTGTCAGCGTTTGTCATTCGGAATCGGCATACCGTTTGAATCGAATAAAACCACGGCGGATTTTTTCTTATTGCCTTTGCCGATACCGTGACCGTCAAATCTGTCGTGACATTCCTTGCACACATACTCAAGGTTACAATGATTAAGTGTTACATCAGGGTTGCTGATGTTAAGCGGAGTCAACATAATCTTATGATGAACTATATAGCCAAGCCTCTCGTGGCACTCCTCACAATAGCCGCCGTCAATGTTAATACGCTTATCAATATAAGCCTGTCGGCAAGCCTGCCACCTCTTGCTTTTATAAAAGCTTTTAGCATATCCTTTAATGTTAATCACCGCCCAAAAAGAAACAGACACACCCGGAGTGGATGTGTCTGTTGAGGAGTAACAACAGCCCTTATGTGACTTTTGCAATTTTAACTATAGCACACTTTAGGCGGGAATTGTGGGAAACTTTTTAAAATACCGTTTTATTTTTTTTGAAACTGTTGTTCTCTCCTGATTATTTCTTCGTGCAATCCGATTCCAACTCCAGCCTCGGCAGTATTTCAAAATGCAAATTTCTTTAGTCTCGGCATTTGAAATTGAATTGATATATCGGTTTAACGCTTCAATCTCTGCCTTGTCTTGGTAATACTGCTCTTGCAATTCAAGATTATTAATTGCAAGTGCCGGCGTTACATCAGACACCTTACCGCTTTGAACTGCCGTTCCAAATCCTGTGCTTGGTATGTAAGCAGTATAGTCGCCCTGCTCATACTCCGACATTCGCTTTTTAATCTTTATATAATTTTCAAGTCGGCATTGTATCGTCTGATTTATCATTTTTAATCACCTTATAACCGCAAATTGGACAAACTTCAAACTTCTTTTCATTATTATTAACAATGATTTGAGCACAAATTTTCAGTTTAAGATTTTCATCATTAAGCCTTTTGTTTTCATTTTCAAACTTATAATTCTGTGAATACAGCTCGTTGTTTTCTTTTTCAATTTCATCAAGCCTGCTGCACAACCTTTTGTTATATTCCTGTAGATGATTATATCTCGCTTTTTCAACCATTCTGTCTTGTTCTCTGCAATATATGATAATCATACCAGCAAACAACAAGGCAAAGCAAATTCCAAATGCTATTTTGTAAAACATTTTTTTACTCCTCTTTTCTTTTAAAATTTCCGCATCCGTCAACCTCAGGGAAAGATTTCATCTTCGTCAACAAAATCTTTGCATCTATTGTCGAAAAAGCACAATCACCACAGCGGCGGAATGCCTTATCCATTTTGCAGCCGCATTCAGGGCAATAATTGTAAAATCCGCTCTCATCATCAAAACAATCAGTATGTCCACAAGCAGAACATTTACAATCCACATGTCCTAAATCGCCTCCGACTATTATCCAATGAGCACGTAACTCTATATCAGCTGTCGGTTCTTTCTTGATTATATTAATTATATAATTGCTTACATCCAATATTGCCTGACCCACTTCTTTTGCTATAGAGCGTGGTCCGCTCACAGTAGCACTGATTTGTACATCTTCAAGCAATTTATCTCTGTCAATTAAATCAGCCATTCCACTCACTCCTTTTTAATATTTTACATCTTTGTGACCGAAATACAGCCACCACCGTTTTACATTGCCATTTATCGCTTGCTCTTTTAATTCCTTAATCTTTTTATTATTGCTTTGATAAGTTTTAATTTGTGCTTTAACCAAAGCGTCGCTTTTCAGTTCAGGATAAAGAGAAACCAGCTGCATATAACTATCAGGCTTTACCTCTGTAAAAATATCTTTTTCGTGTTGTTGATAAGCAGTTACAGCCGTTTCAATCTGCTGTTCAATTTTGGTATTCTCCTGCTCGTACATTTCTACTTTTTGGTCAATAACGCTCAAATTTGAAACTTGAGCAGTTAAACTAATCACTGCAATAATACAAATAGCAAGCGGTATTGTACCTAAGAAAACGCCAAGTAGTCCGTCATAATTCCCGTTTATATCCACAAACCACGAAATAACACACCAGATTAACAAAATCGCTAAAATAACAATAATCACTTAATATCACTCCAATCTAAAGCCTGTCCGCATTTGTCACAATACTGTTGTTTTCTTCCTGCAATTAAATCACCGTCAAGTTTTGAGATTATATGATTTCTGCAATACGGGCAGAAAAAGTATTGACAATCTACATAATGATAAATTTCACTATCCACTATTAGCTTTTTAGGTATCTGCTTTTCAAGTGCTTCTTTAATAGTCCGCAAGTTCTCTTGTGTTGTTGGTATTCTATCGTTGTCACATTCCAAGCAATAGTCTATACTTTCAATAATTTTTTTTATTGTCATTCCTCTACCTCGCTTTCAAGCCATTTTTCCTTACACCTAATGCAAGTCCAATAATCACTAACTAATTTGTCGTTCCCTTTGCATCCGCATAACGGGTTATTATACCGATAAGGGCAACAAATATTTTGAAATATTATTGACTCTTCCGTTGCTCCACCGTCATCAGCAGGATGTTTTCCTTGTAGAGCAAGAATGAGTGCTTCTCTATTTGTCATTCTTTGTTCTCCTTTACCCATTCAAATACCCACGCAGGTAAGAAAATGTTATAGTCTTTTAACGCTTGTAGCCTCATACTTCTAACGGATAAAAAAATTTTTTTTCAATCAACAAGTTAACTGCTTCTTTGACCGCTTCTTTTTTCATCATTCCATTTACATAAACAGCACCAGGATTTAAGTTAATGTATTCCTCAAGAAAGTTTTGTATTTTTCTGTTATATGGTGTGTCGGTCATTCTGTCACCTCAACTAATATGTATTTGCCGTCTTTGGTTTTATAAGGCATTTCGCCCCTTTCATTTATTCGATTTGTTCCATTTAAATTTGAATAAAGGCAGTAATGAGCACCCCAATGATATTCACATTTATAGCATATCCCTTTTCTACACCACTCCGATACAGTCATAGCCCTAAGCTTACGCCTTCGCTTTGGATAAGTGGAAAACGGTGACTTGACAATTACACCTTTGAGGTCCTGCTGCAAGATTGATTTAATTAATAAAGCATTCGCCCTTGAATTAACAATCATCATTAATTGGTCATTTTCATAAATCCCATAATCGCACATTACACTTTCAACTTTAAATGTAATGGGATTGTTCACTTTTTCAATATCCTTAAAGCCTTTGTGTTTGCAAAAGTCAAAAGAATGACAAATTCCGAATGTGTCTTTACTGGCACAATCCTTATCAGAATTACATATTGCTGTCATAATTACTCCTTTCATGTTCAAGCCTTTTCTTGAACCAGCTGTTGTTTTTCATAATTTCCTCAAACTTCAATCGTCGAGCTGTGTCATCATAAAGCGGTTTGTCCGTTTCGATTTCTCCGGCACTCCATAATTGTTTGAATCTCTGCCACTGCTCTTGTATGTAAGGGTGATTAATATTAATCTCATAGCCGTATCGGTTATTTTTGTTTAGCAATCGCTCTTGCTTGTGTTCAAGCTGAACAAGAGTTTCTCTCAGCCTTGCCCTCTGCCATTCGCCTGATGAAGCCTTACTCATATTACTGCACCGGATTAAGTCTGTAATTATGAGTCTTATCGTGGACGACATAACAGTTCGCTATGATTCTTTCGTCCAACAGCTTATACTTGGACGACGGATTTTCAAGCGCTTCTTTTGTTATGTTAGAAGTGAAACAAGTCAGCAAGCCTCGTTTAATTCTCAATTCGTACAAATCCTGAAGCATAGCAATTCCGTAATCGGTAAGCTGTTCTTCGTTATAATCATCAATGAACAGCACCTTGCAACTGCCTAAATCCTCAAACTCTCTTTTGTCCTCGATTTTTGACAAAGCAGTAATTTGAAATTGTTGCATAAAACGGACATCAACCCCACGGTCAAGCAAAGCATTTGCCAAGCACATTGCCGCAACGGTTTTTCCTGCTCCTGCCGTTCCGCAGAACATCAAGCCTTTTTTCTCTTTGACACGGTCAGCATAAGACGAATAATAGCCTGCTGCCTTATCAATGAATTTATTTTGCTCATACTTGTCAAATCTCACCTTTTCCATTTCGGTATTACGGATGAAAACACCGTTACACATATAGCCCCAGCATTTCAATTTGTTTTCGGCAATTTTCTTTTGAAGC
The DNA here is from genome assembly GCA_902462495.1 of uncultured Eubacterium sp. GTDB lineage: Bacteria > Bacillota > Clostridia > Oscillospirales > Acutalibacteraceae > Eubacterium_R. The sequence continues at coordinate 21,656 of CABQCC010000007.1, forward strand.
TCGGCTCTTTTCGATTCAGCTTTATAACTGTTTTCTCTACATTTGCACAAGCAAGGAACTTTTTGAGGATTTCCGTTTTCGTCAACGAATATGTAATCTCTCTGTTCAACAGGTGCAATCCCGTTTATATCGATTATTTGAGTTTTTGGCATAAAAGGATAAAATTCTTTGGGCGTATTACAAACACCGCAATGCAGAGTCGAAAGGCTTTCATCGCCGTAAAACGAAGCATAATAATCACCATCGGCAAAGTTTGCAACCTTATCATTGCCGGCACGACATAAATTTTCTAAAATCTTTTCAAACATAAGCACTCCTTAATATTCATATCGGCCTGAACCTGAACTTGCCTGACGATTGTCGTAATTGCCCTCAAGAACTTTTGGAAAATTATTCGGAAGGACAAACCAATCAAATGTGATAACCCAGCCTTTATTATTCTTACCCTGAAGAAAGTCGCTGTTTTTAATCTTATCAATAGCCTCAATGACCTTGTCATAGCCGTACTCATTGCAGCGAGCGTTTAAACTTTCATAACGCTTGGTATGAGGAGTAAGTTTTATTATCGGTTTTATAAGCGTTCCCTGTACATAATCATTCCAATAATTACCGATTTTCTGCACCGAGTCCGACATAGAACTATTATTACTATGTTTATTATTATGTTTATATATATTTATAGTGTTCGATTTTCGAACACTATCTGTTTGATTTTCGAACACTTCCTTGTTCGATTTTCGAACACTATCTGTTTGATTTTCGAACACTTCCTTGTTCGATTTTCGAACAGCATTAATTTTTTCAAAATTTACATAATATCCAGTTTCATCTCTTTGAACTTCTTTATTTATATATTCCTTATTTAAAAGATTTTGAATTGCAATATTAATTGTAGGACGGTTGAAGTGTGCAAATTTTGCAATATTCTTTTGAGTACCAAAAAAACGATTAATACCATCTCGGCTAAATCCGTAAATTATTGCAAAAACATCCCTTTCGGAGCCTTTTAATCCCAAATCCGTCATAAACCAATCATGAATTACAAAATAGTAATTTTGTTCAGCCATTTTTCACAACACCTCATCAAAACGGTAAATCGTCATCATCGGGAATTTCGTCAAAGTCCGAATTGTCGGCACTTGAATAATTCGGATTTGCTTGCGAGCCTGCTGCACTGCCCGTTTCACTTTTTGAACCGCAGAACGATACATTGTTTGCCAAAACCTCGACTTGCTTCCTCTGATTACCGTTTTTGTCTGTATAACTGCTTGTTTGTAACGTGCCCTCAACGGCAATCATAGAGCCTTTGTGAAAATATCTACTGATAAATTCCGCCGTTTGCCGCCAAGCCACGCAATCGATAAAATCCGCCTGTCTGTCCTGACCGCTCTTTTGGTAACTCCTATCACACGCTACTTGAAAGCGCATCACAGAAACACCGCTCGGAGTGGTGCGAACTTCTGGCTCAAAAGTGAGCCTGCCCATAAGGGCAACCATATTAATCATTGTCTTTCCTCTCTTTCTTTTTTGTCCTTAAATTCAGCACATCGCACAGATACTTATCAAGTTTGAGTCCGTATATATGGTACCGTTCAAAGAACCTGCTACCCTCTGCGTGTGCCTGAGTATGGTGCTTCCTGCACAATGCAATAGCTTCCATACCGATATGTATAATCTCGTCACGGTTTCGCCCCATTCCGACAGCGGTCACATGATGAACCTCGGCTTTGGCGTTACAGACGGCACATTTTCTGTGTTCAAGGCAAAGATACAAATATCGATTAATATCATCTGTGCGGTTAAGCAAGGAATCCCTCGTCGGCACATTCCACTCAAAGCAGAAATCAATCAAATAATTTATAAATTCTTTCGCCGTTGTCATATCGCAATTTGATAAGCTGAACGGGCCAAGCTCGTTTTTAATTCTAAAATCAAACTGCATGCAAGCCCTGATGTATTCAGGCACATCACCGTTCCAGCTTGATATATCACGAATCATCGCGAAAATCTTTTTCCGCTGTTCTGCACTTATAAAACGATTATCATTGAGACGAAGCTCAACGCTGTCGCTCTGCCTCTTTATCAGTTCCCTTGCTATCGGAATCGACGGCTTCACAGTCAAATATTCACCGTCATAGCTTACAATTTCACCTGTTAAGATGTTCATTTGAGAATCTCGTCAAGCAACAGCTTGTTGTACAGCTCATCCATAGCCTGCATATCATCGTGAGCCTGCTGTCTGTGTTCGGTTTCTTCGTCATCCTCTTCCGCCGACATAATTCGGATTGACGACGGAAGCGTTATAACATAGCCTGCTGTAATCACAATCAAAAGTAAAAACAATGTGAACCCGACCCAATAATTTGTGACGGTATCAAAAAAGCAGAAAAACGCTGTCCAACAAATCACGCTTAAACACAGAAGTGTTTTATTAATAATTTTCATATTCTGCCTCCGCCGCTCTTACCGGGTGCATAAAATATGAATAAAATGCCCAATTAAGTACAAGCTTTTTCTTGCCCAAATCCGAGCACGGAAAATCCTTGCGATTGAACATAGCCAAAACTGTAGGCCTGCTGTAATTTGTTATTTTCATAACATCATCAACATCCAAAAAGCAGGCTTTACCAAAGCATCGTTCAAGCCGTTCCTCGGCAACAAGCGTTAAATCGCATATATCACCGAGAAGCTCTTTAAGTTCATTTGCCTGAGCAAAGAAAGTATCGGTGTTTTCAATATTTTGTTTTACCATAGCGTTACTCCTTTTTTCCTTTTTGCAATGCTTAACGAAGCGCCGAAGCTCGGAGGAGTTTTCAAATGAAACAAAGTGAAAAAAGAGTATTTATAAATTAGGAGAGGTATAAAAACGCAAAGCAAAAAATAAACAATAAACCCCGGCGCTCCGTTAAGCATTGCAAGTATTAATTTTTTTTGATATTAACTGTCGTATTTTTCTTTTTCTTTCAAATACTGACACATCGGTTTATAAAATTTGCAAACTTCATTTCTGCAATAAAGCTTTTTCAACGCTTTACATCCGTCATCAGAGTCATCTGAATAAGCAAAGCATCCTTTTTTTATTCCTGCTGATAACATTTTTCTCACCTCGCTTTCAAATTCGTCCCACATTTGGGACTATTCGGATAAAAAAATATCTACCTTTTCCGATTTTTCAACTATTTGCAATACTTCACATATTTTAAGAATTTCGCCCGTCTTAAACTCACTTTTATTATTAAGTTTATTATTAAAAGTGTCCTTATTCATATTTATAAGCTTTGCGAACGAACGCTGAGAAAAACCTTTACTTACAATCAATCCTTTAAGCTTATTAGTATTTGTCATAATTATCTCACATCCTTTCGTTTCATTTTTGGGACGATTTCACTATAGCACACTAAAAATTATTTGTCAAGCATTTTTGGGACAAAAAATTGTTTTTTTTCATTAAATTGCTTGCTTTTTTGGGACGATAATGGTATTATTATTTCACGAGGTGAGTTTATGAGTGAAATATCTAAAAGAATTTTATCATTAATTGAAAAAAACGATATATCTTACGGAGAATTATCTAAGCAAACAAAAATACCAAAATCTGCTTTACAAAGATACGCCACAGGCGAAACTGAAAAAATACCGATTACTCGTATTGAAATTATGGCAAAGGCTTTACATACAACAGCTTCCTATATTATGGGTTGGGATGAAGAAAAACAACCTACCAATAATGATAGGTTGCTTGAGGCTTTAAAAACTATGACGGATGACGAAATTCAGAACTTGATTGATTACGCCGATTATTTAAAGAGCAAGCGTAATAATTGAGTAATTCTTCTTGTTCTTCTTCTGTAAGCTCTGCAAATATTTTGAGCAATTCCTCTTTTAATTTCATATTGCTCACTCCTTTCCCTACCATTTATATTACAGAACGAATGTACAAATTTCAAGAAAAAATACATTTTAAGTCCAAAAAATCACCCTTGTAAATTTTACCGTTTGCAATTCAGCACTTGGTGAATTATCATAATAATACAATTAACATTTAAGTCAAAAAAAGGAGAATAATAATGACAAAGAAAAAATTTAAGATTTATACGATTGTTTCCGTACTGTTATTTATCGGCTCGATAGGAGTTATAGTACAGGACAAAGACGCAAAATATTTACTTGTCGCACTTATAATTGCCGTTATCTATGCTTTTGTAGTTTTAAAATTCACAGGCAAAATAGGCAAAAAGAGTGAACCTGCTGCAATGCAAACACAAACGGTTTCCGACCCTAACGCAACATACTCAAAAGTCAGAGGAGTTACATATCCATGCAAAAAAGACAGCAATGTAAACCGTCAGGATGTTGTTGCCAAGCTGAAGCCTAACGAAAAGCTCACAGTTGAAAAATACGAATACAATGGTGAGCCTGCAATTATGTTGCTCAACAGCAACGGTCTTGATGTTGGCAATTTCTCGGCAGATATGGCAAAGAAACTCTACAACAAAGAATTTGATGTTTTTGTATCCGAAATAACAGGCGGTAACGGCAGAAACCGTGGTTGTAACATTGTTATAAAACACAAATAAATAAAAAAAGCCCAAGAACTATTGCAGTAGTCCTTGAGCCGATAGCAGAGCGTGATATAATCTTACTCCACAAATCACAAAGATTATACCACACCCTGCTCCATAAATCAAGCAGGGTATTTTTATGCCCTTTTATATAATTACGCTTAAAGAAAGGGCGATACTATGGCAAAACGAAAACCAAAAAGAACTTACGGAGACGGTTCAATCTATTGGAATGAAAGTCGAAATCAATGGGTCGGGCAATATATCGCAGGAACCAGCCCGGACGGGAAGCAAAAAAAGAAATTCATATATAGCAAAGATTTAAAAATTGTAAAGCAGAAAATGGATAAAGCAATAGCCGAACTGAAGCTCGGATGTTATGTTGAACCGTCCAAAATGACGCTTGTTGACTTGGCAACATCCATTAACGATAACAAGAAAGCGTTAAATATAATTAAGGACGGCACTTATCAACGAAATATTTATAGCATCAGCCTGCTGCAAAGCAACAGTGCAATTAATAGTACACCAGTTCAGAAGCTCACAGAAACCGTTTTGACGGCTTTTCTATCGCAAATGACAAATTATTCTAATTCAACAATAAAAAAAGTTTATCAAACAATGGGCGGTGCATTTAAGCGTGCCGTCAAGTTAGGAATTATTAATCGTTCCCCGTTGGAAGATGTTGCAATGCCAAAAAGCAAAAAGCAAACAAAGAAAATTCGTGCTTTATCACTTGATGAACAACGCAAATTAATTGAAGCACTAAATCAAGACGATAAAGAACCGTATCGAACAATGATATTGATTGAATTATTCACCGGTATGAGAATGGGCGAAATCGGCGCCTTACCTGTCGAGCAAGTTGAGAGCATCAAGAATTTTAAAACTCTTAAAATTGAGCGGACACTGACAAGGGGAATTGATTACAAGCCGACCGTTGGAGCTTCAACAAAAACTTATGCCGGACAAAGAGTGATAACTCTTGATTCAGCTGTTCAATCATTAATTTTAAGATTTTATAATAATTCGTATAGGCCGAATGACTACGGTTTGTTATTCGTTTCTAAAGACAGTACACTTGTAACAGCCGGAATGGTTAATAGTTATTACAAGCGATTGATTGAGCGATACAACATAACAGATATAACCGCCTGCAATCAACACCAGCTTCGTCACACCTATGCAACAAGATGTATCGAAAGCGGTATGCCTGCGAAAGTTCTGCAAAAACAACTTGGACATAGAGATATTCAGACCACGCTCAACACTTACTGTGATGTTTTTGAGCAGTTCGAGCAGACTTATATTGACAAGGTCAATTCTTATTATGCCGACAACGGAATAGCAATTTAAAAAAAAGAGGGGCAGACTTATAATCTACCCCTCTTAAAAAATGACTGCAATTATGACTGCACTTTGATTTAAAAACAAAGCAGTTTGAATTTATCGCAAAAATCAACAAAAAGCAAAAAGCCTTTAAAATAGGCAATTTCAAGCAAAAATAAAACACCCTCGATTAGTTAAAAAAGGCTTG
>CABQCC010000008.1 GCA_902462495.1 uncultured Eubacterium sp.
ATGCAATCGGCACAGGGGCCTGATGCATTTTGGGCACATATCTCGGTGCGTCATTCGGTATGATTGCACTCAACATTTCGGGACTTCCAAACGAATTGTGGCAGGAATTCGCCGTTATCGGTATGGCAGGATTTTTCTCGGCTACCATCAAAAGTCCGATTACGGGTATCGTTTTGGTATTTGAATTGACAGGAAATATGAACAACCTACTTCCTCTCGTAACCGTTGCGCTCATCAGCTTTGCGGTATCCGACCTTATGGGAAGTGAACCGATTTACGAAGCGTTGCTTGCAAGACTTTCGACTACTCCGGAAGAAATCAAAGAAAAAGACATTGCCAAAAGAGAAAAAATCATCAAATCCTTTGTTATTCCGACAGGAAGCGACCTTGCAAACAAAAAAATCAAGGACATTGATTGGGGCAGACACGCTCTCATCATCACGGTTGAGCGTGGCGATGACAGCATAACGCCAAACGGTGATGTTGTGCTCAATGCCGGAGATGAAATAGTATTTTTGGTTTCGCAGAGGCGACTTGCAAAAACAAGCGAACACCTTGAAAAACTGTTTGAGGACCAATACAAACCGTCAACAACTGCATAATCCAAAGGAGAAATGCTATGACCTTTAAAGAAAAATTCAACGACAAAATCGGAAAAATCGTGACCAAATTCACCTCTGTTTCGCAAGACGAAAACGGCGATGTTGAGGTTGAAAAAACAATAACAGACGGTATGCCGGAGCTTGCCCGTCAAGCGGCGGCAGAGGGTGCGGTTTTGTTGAAAAATGACAATGTTTTGCCGTTAAAAAAGGGCACAACCGTGTCGCTTTTCGGCAGAACATACAAAGATTATTTCTTTGTTGGCTACGGAAGCGGCGGAGATGTAATCAGACCGTACAACATTGACCTTGCACAGGGAATTGAGAACTGCGACAAGCTGAATCTCAACTACACCCTGCACAACATTTATATGGAATGGCGAGAGAAAAACCCTGTGTCGCACGGATATTGGGCACATTGGCCACTACGATACGAAGAAATGCCGTTGACTGACGAAATTGTTGCGTCTGCAAAGGCAGAAAGCGACACAGCGATTGTCACAATCGGGCGTTCATCGGGTGAGGACAGAGATTGCGACTTTGCAAACGGCAGTTATTTTCTTGATGACGAGGAAATCGAGATGCTCGACCTTGTCACCGCCCATTTTGAAAAGATTATCGTCATCCTCAATGTCGGCAACATCATTGATATGAGTTGGGTTAAGCATTACGGCAAAAAAATCGGCGCTGTTATGTATGCTTGGCAGGGCGGAATGGAAAGCGGAAACGCTGTTGCTGACTTGCTTTGCGGAAATGTCAACCCTTGTGGCAGACTGACCGACACCATTGCAAAAAACTACTATGATTATCCGTCATCGGCACAGTTTGGCAACAAAAAAACCAACGAATACACCGAGGATATTTTTGTAGGTTACAGATATTTTGAAAGTTTTGCAAAGGAAAAAGTGCTTTATCCTTTCGGCTTCGGTTTGAGCTACACGGATTTTGACATCAAGTGCGACAAGGCAGAAGCTGTTGACAACGGCTTTGAATTTGAGTTCACCGTTATAAACACGGGCAAGGTTGCAGGCAAGGAAGTTGTGCAACTTTATCTCAACAAGCCTTGCGGAAAACTCGGCAACCCTAAAAGAGAACTTGTCGGCTTTGCAAAAACCGAACTCATAGAGCCGAACGGCAGTCAAAAAGTGACTGTGAGCGTGGATTTGTATCAGCTCACATCGTATGACGACTGCGGTTCGACAAACAACGCAAGTTCATATGTAACCCAAAAAGGCGAATATGATTTTTATGTCGGCAAAAATGTGCGTGACACCGAAAAAGTGTTTACATATTATCAGGAAAACACCGAATTTCGGGAACAGCTAAAGCAGGTTTGTGCACCAAAAACCGATTTTCTTGTGTGGAGAGCAGAGGAAAAGCAAGGCAATTACTTCCTCGGCACAAAAATGGTTGCAAAGGAAAAATACGACCTTGCAACAAGAATTCTCAACAATCTCCCTGCCGACATTGAACAAACGGGCGACAAGGGAATCAAACTCCAAGATGTAAAGGACGGCAAGGCAACTCTTGACGAATTTGTGGCACAGCTCAACAATGTTGAACTTGAAGCAATCACAAGAGGTGACTACAAAATCAATTCTCCGCTTGGAGCAAACGGCAATGTCGGGGTTTACGGCGGTGTGCTTGAAAGCTTGCGTGAAAAGGGTATAAAGCCTATTTGCACAACAGACGGACCATCGGGAATTCGACTTGTTTCGTGCTGTTCGTTGCTTCCAATCGGCACACTTCTTGCGTGCACATTCAACACCGAGCTTGTTGAAAAAATGTACACAATCCTTGCCGGAGAAATGAAAGAAAAGGGCAGTGATGTTCTGCTTGCTCCGGGTATGAATATCCACAGAAATCCGCTTTGCGGTCGAAACTTTGAGTATTTCTCGGAAGACCCGTATTTGAGCGGAAAAATGGGAAGTGCCTGCGTAAAAGGTATTCAATCCCTCGGCGGTTCGGCGTGTCCAAAGCATTTTGCCTGCAACAATCAGGAGCTTGCACGCACCACAAACAATTCGCAAGTCAGCGAAAGAGCACTGCGTGAAATCTACCTCAAGCCTTTTGAAATCTGCATAAAAGAGGCAAAGCCTAAAAACATAATGACCTCTTACAACAAGATTAACGGCGTGTGGAGTCACTACAATTACGACACCTGCGTGACCGTTTTGCGCAAAGAATGGGGCTACGAGGGCAACGTTATGACCGACTGGTGGATGCATCCGTCAAAGAGCATTGAATTTCCGAAAATGCGTGACCAGGCATACCGAATCAGAAGCGGTGTAAATCTGCTTATGCCGGGCGGTGACAGAGTTACAAACGGCAAACCCGACGGCACATTGTTTGCAACACTCGGCAAACCGTTCGGTATCACCGTCGGCGAGGTTCAGCAAAGTGCAAAATGGATACTCAAATCCGTTATGGAAATTGAATAACAGCGTAGAGAAAACTGTGTCGCTACAAAAAGTGTAGGGGCGAACTCAAAAAGCGTAGGGGCGAACTGCGTTCGCCTCAAAAAATACGGCTCCCCTTTTAATGTTATAAAGGGGAGCTGTCGCACTTTATGTGCGACTGAGGGGTTAAAAGGGTTAAGCAAATTAAGGTAAAACCCCTCTGCTTCGTTACACTCAGCACCTCCCCTTGCTTCAAGGGGAGGCAAACAACAAGGGGAGCCTTAAACTGAACTACAAAAAAGGGTTGATATTTGTTTATCAATGTATTATACTATAATCGAATGAGTAGGAATACTCAAAATTTAACAATATAGGAGAGTAAAATTATGTTAGTTTCCGCTACTGAAATGCTTAAAAAAGCAAAAGAAGGCCACTATGCAGTTGGTCAGTTCAATATCAACAATCTTGAATGGACAAAGTCTATTCTTCTCACTGCACAAGAACTCAACAGCCCTGTAATCTTGGGTGTATCAGAGGGTGCAGGCAAATATATGACAGGCTTTAAGACCGTTGCGGCTATGGTTAAGGCTATGGACGAAGAACTCGGAATCACAGTTCCTGTTGCACTTCATCTTGACCACGGCTCATACGAAGGCTGCTACAAGTGCATCAAGGCAGGATTCACATCAATTATGTTTGACGGTTCACACTATCCAATCGAGGAAAATGTTGCAAAGACAACAGAGCTTGTAAATGTTGCTCACGCTCTCGGTCTTTCAATCGAAGCTGAAGTTGGTTCAATCGGCGGTGAAGAAGACGGCGTTATCGGTGCAGGCGAATGTGCTGACCCTAACGAATGCAAGATGATTGCAGACCTCGGCGTTGATATGCTTGCTGCAGGTATCGGCAACATCCACGGTAAGTACCCTGCAAACTGGGCAGGTCTTTCATTTGAAACTCTTGATGCTGTTCAGCAAAAGACAGGCGCTATGCCACTCGTTCTTCACGGCGGTACAGGTATTCCTGACGATATGATTAAGAAGGCTATCGACCTCGGCGTTTCAAAGATTAACGTTAACACAGAGTGTCAGCTCGTATTCCAGGAAGCAACTCGTGCTTACATCGAAGCAGGCAAGGATCAGGAAGGCAAGGGCTTCGACCCTCGTAAACTCCTCGCTCCGGGTGCACAGGCAATCTGCGACAAGGTTAAGGAAAAGATGGAACTCTTCGGTTCTGTTAACAAGGCATAAGTTTAAAGTGCAAAGCCTCCTCGTTTTTGAGGAGGCCTTTTTTTACATAAACGATGCAACGGTGTCAACAATATCCGACATTTTGTTCATCGTTTTTTTCATAAATTTTTTGGTTGATGACGAAGCTGAATTTGAGCAACAACCGCCTGCAACTGCCATCACCGAGCAAATCGCAAGTGTTGCACCGACGCACTTCATCATTATTCTTGATGTTCTGACATTCATAAAAATACCTCCGTTTTCATTACAGCGTTTTTGCCATATCGGCAATAATAGTTTGTGCTTTTGGCTGTAATAATAACAGAGGTAATTTTTTTATTTTATATCGATTTTGTCTGCAATTCTGACGAACTGACCGTCAATTTCTTCCGCCGATTTGAGGAATTTATTTCCAAAAAATTCGCCGTTCGGAAACAACTCCAAAAGCGGCTCAAGAACAAATCTGCGTTTTGAATATCGAGGGTGCGGACAAACAAGATTTTCGGTGTTTATCTGCTTATCCTCCGCAAAAATGAGGTCAATATCCAAAACTCTCGGACCGTCTTTAATCACTCTTATTCTGCCGAAACCTGCTTCAATGCCGAGGCACACGCCGAGCATTTCGTGAGGGTCAAACTCGCTTTCAACAAGAACAACCGCATTGTAAAAATCTTCCTGCTCATCATAGCCGACAGGCTCTGTTTCGTAAATTGAGGAGCAAGCGATAACCGAAGTTTTTGGTACAAGATTTATCGCTTCAACCGCATTGTCGATGTTCTCTTTGCGATTGCCGATATTTGTGCCGAGTGCAAGAACATAAGTCATAATTTTCCACCTTTGCATTACCTTTCTCTTGTGATTGAAACCGCAACATAATCAAAATCGGCGCTGATTGGTGCTTCCGGCTTTTTAAGAGTCACCTCAACCTTGAAAATGTCTTCAAATTCATCAAGCACCGCATCTGCGATAACCTGACTCACTCTTTCGATTAAATCATATTTTTCTGCGGTGAACACACGGCGAATTGTTTTGACAACCTTTGCATAGCTCACCGTGTCGTCAAGGCTGTCCATTTGGCAAGCCTTGTTGATGTTTACATAATAATCCAAATCTATAACAAAATTTTGACCGTTTTCTTTTTCCTCCGGATTCACTCCGTGATAGGCAAAAAGTTTTAAGCCTTTGATTGAAATCTTATCCATAATTATCCCTTGCTTTGCATTTTTTTGATAGCGTATGCCATATCTATGCCCTGTTTTTCGGCTTTTACATTGTGCAGACGAATTATATCAACTCCGCCCAAAATTGCCGCCGTATCGGCTGCTATGTTGCCGTAATCACGGTTTTTAGCCACGCTCTCGCCGCCGTATTCGCCTATAACACGCTTTCTGCTTGTTCCAAGTAACAGAGGGTAGCCGTCAAGCTTATAGTCGCTTACACGGGAAATGAGAGCCAAATCCTGCAATCTGTCCTTGCCAAATCCGATTCCCATATCAAAGCAAATCTGTGCCCTGTCAATTCCGAGTGCCTCGCACTGCTGTGCAGAATAAACGAAAAATTTGTTAACCTCGTCAACTCCGCCTGCTCCGTTGTGCATAATTATCCAGCCTGCTTGGTTATTTTTCACAACATTTGCCATCTCTTTGGTGACAACACCGCTGACATCATTGATGATGTTTGCACCCCATTCAAGAGTGTTGAGCGCAACAACAGGAAAATAGGTGTCAATACTTATCGGCACATCCGTCTGTGCTCTGACCTTTGAAATAATCGGCTCAAGTCTGTCCAATTCTTCAAGAGGTGAAATCTCGGTATAGCCGGGTCTGGTGCTCTGTGCACCAAAATCCAAAATGTCGGCACCGTCCTCAACCAATTTGAGGGCACATTCAATCGCCGATTCTGGCGAAAAATGGTCGCCGCCGTCCGAAAAACTGTCGGGTGTGACATTCACAATGCCCATAACAAGCGGTCGGTCACCGTATTCAATATTTTTGTCTGTACATTTCCAAATCATAACTTTGCCTTTCTGCCGAAATAATTTCATATACAAAATGCGACAGCTCCCCCCAAAAAACAAGGAGAGCTGTATTTGATTTTATCTTTGAAGCAAGGACAAAACCTCTGCTCTTGTGCGTGCGTCTTTTTTCATAATTCCACGAAGTGCGGATGTCATTGTTGACGAACCCGAAGCCTTTGCACCTCTGATGTTCATACAGGTGTGCTCCGCTTCAACGATAACCGCAACTCCCTTTGGCGAAAGATTTTCTTCCAAAAAATCGGCAATGTCTGAGGTCAATCTCTCCTGAACCTGCGGTCTTTTTGCAAAATTGTCAACTATTCTCGCAAATTTTGAAAGCCCGATAATCTTATTATCCGACGGAATATACGCAATATGTGCCTTGCCGACAAACGGAAGCAAATGATGCTCGCACATTGACGAAAACGGAATGTCACGCACAATAACCATCTCGTCATTTGACCTTTCATCAAACAATTTGAGGTGTTGTTTTGCGTCGCTGTCAAGTCCGGCAAACATCTCCTCATACATATTTGCCACTCTTTTCGGTGTTTCGATAAGTCCCGGACGGTTTACATCCTCGCCTACCGCTTCAAGAATGTCACGAACGGCATTCATAATTTTTTGCTTGTTTTCTTCTGTAATCATAATAATTCCTCTTATGGTTTATGCTTTTTCTTGTTGCAAGGTTAAAATATTTAATTAAACCCCACCGTCAACACTTTGTGTTGCCACCTCCCCTTAATTTATAAGGGGAGGCTTAATAGGTTATTTGCTGAAATAGCCCTTGATTTCCTGCACGGATTTTGGAGTCAGCACATTTGATTTGTACTTAACTGTTGCGGAATATACCGCAATGTCGCTGTTTTTCTTGCAAAAGACTTCAAGGGAGTCGATATTATCCTGAAAATTACGAACCGTAATGTTTGTTGTTGAACTGTTGATGAACAATCGGAATATTGCCTCGGCATTTTCAAAATTATCTGCGTTAAACAGCTCTGTAAGCCCGTAAAGGATAATTTGATTGGCTTTGGAATAATCTACCATATCATTTGAATAATAACGCAAAATATCGGCTGTTTCGGAGCCTGACAGTTTTTGTTCGCCTTTGCCGATACGAACCGAATATTTGTCGTCCTCATTTTCATTGCTGAATCTGATTGCCTCGGTTGACGGATAAATGTATGTGCCGAGTTTATTGACGAATTCGATAAAATCATCCGTTTTCATTGAAGCGTAGTAATCAATGTCCACGCCGAAATATGAGGTCAACTTTGTTTGAATTGTTGCTCCTCCGCCGAGCGAATACAAATCATAAAGCGACTGACCGTCAATGTCGGTGTTAGGCGAAAGAGTGCAGACCTTGTAGCTTTGAGTGTCCTTGTCTGCCTGCACCAAAAATGCAAAGTGAATGACCGACTCCTCATTATCTGTTTCTATAATCAAAAAGTTGCTTTTGCCGGAAATTTTAGGCAATTCTTCAACCGCATTTGCCTGTTCGGTGACGGTTACATTTTCGCCTGCAAAAAATTCCTTAACCGACGAATATTTTTGCGACAATATGCCGAAAAAAGCAACCGTAAATATAACAATTACTGCAAGCAGAATAAGCAAAATATGCTCTTCTCTGCTCTTTTTACCGTTTGATTTGCTGATATAAATATCGCCACGGTGTTTAAAAATTTTCATATTCTGCCTTTCCTATATTTTATATTGGATTTTATTATAAAATAAATACATTCAAATTGCAACCTAAAATGAAAGATGTTGACCCTGCCGTTTTTGTTTGATTTTGCTCATACATCTTATACGGTATATATATTATAGAAGTATATAATTATTATTTTATTTTAAATATTTATTGACTTAAACTCTTTTCTTTACTATAATAGATTATGTATTATTGCCTCAATCTTGTTTTTTGTTCCCAACAAGATTGCCCACTCGGCAAAATACTTTTTAATATTTAATATTTAATGAAAACAAATTTTACATAACGGAGATTATTGAATTTATGGATACATACCAAGAATTATGGCAAAATGTTCTCCTTTATTGCAAAGAGCAAACAAATCAAACAGCATACAATTTGTGGTTTGCTCCGATAGAAATGACTGAATTTAACGGAAACGAGGCAACCCTCAAATTTGCCAACGAGTTTAAGAAAAACACGGTTGTCGGCAGATATGGAAAATTGATTGAAGAAGCATTTATGGTTATTTGCGGCTTTGAAGTGAAAATCAATTTTTATTGTCCTGAGGACGAAATGAGTCAGAAGCAAAAAACGGAAATCAGCTTTGCCGATTTTAAAAACGAAACCTTTACCTTTGACAATTTCATTGTCGGTCCAAGCAACAGATTTGCTTATGCGGCGGCAAAAGCAATTGCGGCAGACCCTGCCGGTCAAATTAGCAACGGTGCAAAATACTACAATTACAATCCGCTTTTCATTTACGGCTCAAGCGGTTTGGGCAAAACTCACTTGCTCAACGCCATCAGCTATGAGGTCAGCCGTAATTATCCTGAAATGCGAATTGCATATGTTAAGGCGGAAAATTTTGCAAACGAATTTATCGAAAGTCTCGGCAAAAAAACCGTAGACGAATTCCATAACAAATACAGAAACAATATTGATTTGTTTTTGGTGGACGATGTTCAGTTCATCGCAGGTAAAACACAGACGGAAGAAGAATTCTTCCACACCTTCAACAGCCTTGTAGACAACGGCAAGCAAATTGTGTTAACCTCCGACCGTCCGCCGAAAGAAATTAAATCACTCACCGAGCGTCTTTGCTCAAGATTTGAAAGCGGACTTTTGGCAGATGTTCAGTCCCCTGAATTTGAAACAAGATGTGCCATCATCAAAAGAAAAGCACAGCTTCTTGATTTCAAAATTGAGGACGACAATGTTGTTGAATACATTGCACAAAACATCAAAACAAACATTCGTCAGCTTGAAGGCATCACAAAAAGATTGCACGCAATATGCAAATTCAGCGAGCAGACACCTACCATTTCGCTTGCACAGGGTGCAATTAAGGCGGTTCAAAATGATGTTCGCCCAATCGGTGATGTGCTCAAAATCATTGTTGAGGAAGTCAGCAGAACAACAGGTGTTTCTGTTGAAGATATTTACAGCAAGAAGCAGACAAGTGATGTTTCCATTGCAAGAAAAATGTGTTTCTACATCATCCGTGAAGTAACCGATATGAGTTTTAAGGCAATCGGCGAAAAGTTCGGCAAAGACCATTCAACAGTTATGTACAATGTAGAAAAGTTTGAAGAAAAAATGAAAAATGATTCTGCACTTGAATATCAGGTCAGCGACATAATCAATAATGTAAAAGAATAATAAATTTTAAAGATTAAATAATTGATAAAAAATTATTTACAATCCCTCCAAGTGCGATAAAACGCACCCACCTCTCTTATATAAAGGGAGGCAAAAATCAGTTTAATTATTTTATGGTGCGATTTAAATGATTTATTATTAATTTTTTCCACAAAATTTTAAGTTTCCACACTAATATTTTTCACACAATAGGTGGAAAACCAAAATTTTACACAATTTAAACATTTTTTTCACAAACGGGATGTTAAAATTTTTTGGAGCAAAATTCTTTATTTAAAACAGTTTTGAGAGTTTTACACATTTTGCACCGCCTCTAATACTATTACTACAATAGTGATATATTGTGATAGCAAATCGCACTCCCAAAGTCAAAATGAGGCAAACAGACCCAAAAATTTTCAACCAAAACAAAAAAATAAATTAATTAGCCGTTTATAGCTATATCATATAAGAGGAGCATCGGTATGAAATTTATATGTAATACAAAAGAATTATCGTCTGCCTGCAACAATGTAATCAGAGCAGTCAGCACAAAGGTTACAATTCCGACAATCGAGGGTATTCTCATTGAATGCGGAAGCGACACTTTGAGCCTTACCGGATATGACTTTGAATTCGGAATCAACACAATTATGAGTGTTGATGTTGTTGAGCCGGGTGCAATAGTAATCAATGCAAAGGTACTTTGCGACATTATCCGCAAGCTCAACAATGATGAGGTTACTATTGAAACAAACGGCAGTTCTGTATCAATCATCAGCGGTGCGGCTCAATATAATATTTCGGGCATAGACGCAGAAGACTACCCTGAACTTCCGTCTGTTAACAACGGTGACAAGATTGAGCTTGACCAAAAACTTATGTATTCAATGATAAGTCAAACCGTGTTTGCGGTTGCCGACAACGAATCGTCAAAGCCTGTTTACACAGGTCTAAAATTTGAAATTGCAGACGACACAATCACAATGATTGGTGTTGACGGCTATCGTCTTGCTATCAGAAAAGAAAAAATCAGTTATAACGGCGAACCTCTTGATTTTGTTGTTCCTAAAAAGACAATTAAGGAAATCACAAAGCTTTTCAATTTGGAAGAGGACAAGGGCGTGAATATGCTCATCAGCAAGCGTCATATTGTGTTTGAAATTGAAAATTACAGCATTATCAGCCGACTTCTTGACGGTGAATTTATTGATTACACGGCAGCAATTCCAAATGTACAAAAAACAACCGTGCTCATCAACACAGATGATGCGATTGACTGCATTGAAAGAACATTGCCGGTTATTGAAAATAATCAGAAAAACCCGATTAGATGTTTGTTTGACGGCGACCAAATGAGGGTGTCAACCGTGTCAAGCCTCGGTAGAGTTGTGGATTACACACATGCAAACACATCGGGTGACAGAGTCGAAATCGGCTTCAACTCAAAATTTATGCTTGATGCACTCCACGCAAGCGACACAGATGAAGTAAAGATTGAACTTTGCGGACCTGTCAGCCCTGCGGTTATCAAGCCTATTAACGCAGACAACTTTATTTTCCTTGTGCTTCCAATGAGGTTAAAAAATGAGAATTAAGGTAAAAACAGCAGAACATCAAAAAGAAACGGTAAAAATAAATACCGAATTCATACAATTGCAATCATTCCTTAAATTCAAAGGAATTGCAGAAACAGGCGGTCAGGCAAAAGAGTTCATACAAGACGGAATTATCCGTGTGAACGGCGAAGTTTGCACCGCAAGAGGTAAAAAAATCAGAAATGGCGATGTTGTGACGGCATTTGCGGTTGACTACAAAATAGTAAATGAAGATTAATTCAATTACACTTGAAAATTACAGAAATATAAAAGAACTGTCGGTTGATTTTGACGATGTAAACATCATTTGGGGCGAAAATGCACAGGGCAAAACCAATTTGCTTGAGGCAATATATTTGTTCAGCGGTGCAAAAAGTTTCAGAGGTGCAAAGGACAAAGAACTTGTCAAATTTGATTGCGACTACGCAAAAATGAAACTCGATTTTTTTGCAAACGGCAGAGAACAAACAGCCGAAATCAGCATTAAAGACAGAAAAACGGTGACCCTCAACGGCATAAAAAAAAGAAGTTCGGCAGAACTCGGCGACGAAATCAAAACGATTATTTTCAGTCCCGACCACCTGAATATGATTAAGGAAGGACCGAACGAACGCCGAAAATTTATTGACGGGGCGCTGTGCCAAATAAAAAGCAATTATCGCACATTGTTGAAAAATTACAGCAGAACTCTTGTTCAGAGAAACTCTTTGCTCAGAAATGCTGAGAGTGTTGAAGCCGTTGCACCTATGCTTGAAGTGTGGGATGTTAACTTGGCAAACTTGGGTGCAAAGATAATTTATCAACGAATTATGTACCTAAAGGCGATTAAACCGTACCTTAAAGACATATTTGAGGGTATCAGCGGTGGTAAAGAGGACATTGAGCTTGTTTATATCGGGGCAGACACCTACACGGATGATGTGAATGATATTGAACAAAGGCTGTATAATAAAATCAGAAGTCACAGAAAAATTGATGTGCTCAATCACACGACAACCAAAGGTCCGCACCGTGATGACATAGAAATTATGATTAACGGCAGGAGCGTAAAATCCTTTGGCAGTCAGGGTCAGCAAAGAAGTTCGGTGCTTGCGCTCAAATTGGCGGAAGCAAGCCTGCTTCGAGAAATGACGGGCGAAAATCCGATTGCCCTGCTTGACGATGTTATGAGCGAGCTTGACGAAAAACGACAGGATTATATCCTGAACCACATCAAAGATTTGCAGGTTTTCATCACCTGCTGTGACAAAGAAACCGTGCTTCGATTGAAAAAAGGCAAAACTTTTCATATTGCAAACGGAGCACTCTCGGAGGGCTGACAATGTATTTGCACATAGGCGAGGACACCCTCGTGAGAGATAAGGACATTATCGGTATTTTTGATATGGACACCTCAACCGTCAACAAGGCGACAAGGGATTATCTCAAAAAAGCCGAAAAAGATAAAAGAGTTATTTATGTAAACTATGACTTGCCGAAATGCTTTGTCGTTACGGACAAAAATGTTTTTGTAAGTCCGATAAACACGGGCACACTCAACAAGCGTGCCAAATAAATGGGGTTAAAAAATGGAAGAAGAAAAGAACTTGACCAACCTTGAGGAAGAGGATATCAACACCGTTGTAACAGAAGAATACAGCGCTGATGATATTCAGGTGCTTGAGGGACTTGAGGCGGTCAGAAAAAGACCGGGTATGTACATAGGCTCAACAGGACCGAGAGGACTCCACCACCTTGTTTACGAGATTGTGGACAACTCTATTGACGAGGCTCTTGCAGGCTATTGTACTCATATTGAAACCGAGATTTTGCCGGGCAATGTCATCACAGTTCGTGATAACGGCCGTGGTATTCCGACCGGTATTAATGAAAAAACAGGGCTTCCTGCCGTAACCGTTGTACTCACGGTGCTTCACGCAGGCGGTAAATTCGGCGGTTCGGGCTACAAGGTTTCGGGTGGTTTGCACGGTGTTGGTTCATCGGTTGTAAACGCACTTTCGGAATGGCTTGAAGTTGAGGTAACTCAAAACGGCCACATCTATGCACAAAGATTTGAAAGAGGCGTGCCTGTAAATGATTTGCACATCATCGGCGACAGCGACGGTCAGGGCACATTTATCAAATTCAAGGCAGATGACGAAATTTTCCAAGAAACAACACAATATGATTTTGACATCCTTGAAAGACGACTTCGTGAGCAGGCATTCCTCAACGCAGGTCTTTCAATCAGCCTTACAGACAAGAGAGAACTTGCCGAAAAGCCTGAGGGTGACAAATACGGCGAGGACGAACATACCGCAGTTTATTGCTACGAGGGTGGTATTCGCTCATTCGTTGAATGGATAAACGAAAGCAGAGGACTCACTCCTATTCAGCCTGAGGTTATTCATATTTCAACCACAAAGGACGACAGAAGTGCGGAAGTTGCACTTTGCTATACAGACAGTTATTCCGAAACAAAACTTTCATTTGCAAACAACATCAACACTGTTGACGGCGGTACTCACGAAACAGGATTTAAGACTGCCCTTACAAGAGTGTTTAATGATTACGGCAAAAAATACGGAATTCTCAAGGACAGCGACAAGAAATTTACAGGTGACGATGTTCGAGAAGGTATCACCGTTGTAATTTCGGTTAAACTTACAGAGGCTCAGTTTGAGGGTCAAACAAAGGGCAAACTCGGCAATACCGAAATGACGGGTCTTGTGTCGGGTCTTGTTTACGACAAACTTATGACCTATTTTGAGGAACATCCACAGGTTGCAAAAGCACTCCTCAACAAATCGCTTGACGCTTCCCGTGCAAGAGAAGCAGCAAGAAAAGCAAGAGAAAACGCAAGAAGAAAATCCCCGCTTGAGAGCAACTCTTTGCCGGGTAAACTTTCGGACTGCACATCAAAAGAACCTGAAAAATGCGAAATCTACATCGTCGAGGGTGATTCTGCGGGAGGCTCGGCAAAGCTCGGTCGTGACCCTAAATATATGGCAATTCTTCCGCTTTGGGGCAAGATGCTCAATGTTGAAAAGGCACGACTTGACAAGGTTTACGGCAACGAAAAGCTTGTGCCTGTCATCACGGCACTCGGCACGGGTATCGGCGAGGACTTCGATATTTCAAAGCTCCGCTATCACAAAATCGTGCTTATGGCGGATGCCGATGTCGACGGTGCGCATATCACAACCCTTTTGCTCACATTCTTCTTTAGATATATGCCGGAACTTATCGAACACGGACATGTCTATTTGGCAATGCCGCCACTCTTTAAGGTGACAAAGAACAAAAAGAGCGAATACGCATATTCCGACGAGCAGAGAGATGAAATTACCCAAAAAATGGGCGGAGATTGTGATATTCAGCGATACAAGGGTCTTGGTGAAATGGACCCTGAACAGCTTTGGGAAACCACAATGGACCCTGAGTTCAGAACAATGAAGCGTGTTACTGTTGATGACGCACAGATTGCAAGCGAAAACTTCTCCATCCTTATGGGTGAGGATGTTGAGCCGAGACGACAGTTTATCGAGCAAAACGCAAAGTTCGTTAAGAACCTCGATATTTAATTTTAGAATAGGAGATATTACAAAATGGCAAGAAAAGAAGTAGTGCGTGACAATATTGACTATTCTAACCAAAAAATAGTTGATGTTGAAATCAGCAAGGAAATAAGAAGCGCCTTTCTTGACTACTCAATGAGCGTTATTGTTTCCCGTGCCCTCCCTGATGTCAGGGACGGCTTAAAGCCTGTTCACAGAAGAATACTTTATGCAATGTACAACACCGGACTTTATCCGGACAAGCCTTACCGTAAGTGTGCCACCACCGTCGGTGAAGTGCTCGGTCACTATCACCCACACGGTGACGCATCCGTTTATGATGCTTTGGTAAGAATGGCACAGGACTTTTCGCTCCGTCATCCGCTTGTTGACGGTCACGGAAACTTCGGTAGCGTTGACGGCGACCCTGCCGCCGCATACAGATATACAGAAGCAAGAATGAGCAAAATTTCGCTCAAAATGCTTGAAGATATTAAAAAAGACACAGTAAATTGGGTTCCGAACTTTGACGACACAGAGGTTGAACCCGAAGTTTTGCCTACAAAATTCCCGTGCTTGCTCATCAACGGTTCATCGGGTATCGCAGTAGGTATGGCAACCAACATTCCGCCTCACAATATGGGCGAGGTTGCAGAGGGCGTTTGCTGTCTTATCGACAATCCCGATGCCAAGCTTGAAGAAATTATGCAATATATCAAAGGTCCCGACTTCCCGACCCACGGTATTATTATGGGCGCAAAGGGCATCAGAGAAGCATATTCAACAGGCAGAGGCAAAATTATTGTTCGTGCAAGAGCCGAAATCAAGGAAACCAAGAACGACAGATACAAAATTATCGTTACCGAACTTCCTTACAGCGTAAACAAAAGACGACTTATCGAAAAAATTGCCGAACTCATCAAGGACAAGAGAATTGAGGGCATTGCCGATTTGCAGGACTATACCGACAGACACGGTATGCACATCGAAATCACAATAAAGAGAGATGCAAACGCACAGGTTGTGCTCAATAATCTTTACAAAATGACCGAAATGCAAACAACTTTCGGCGTTATCCTCCTTGCTCTTGACGGCGGAGTTCCAAAAATTCTTACACTCAAGCAAATTCTTCAAAAATACATCTCGTTCCAAGAGGAGATTATCACAAGAAGAACAAGATTTTACCTCAAGAAAGCCGAAGAGCGTGCTCATATTTTGGAGGGTCTTGCAAAGGCGCTCGACATTGTTGATGAGGTTATCGCAACAATTCGTGCCTGCCGTGGCGGACAGAGCGAAGCAAAGCAAGCCATTATGGACAAGTTCGGATTTGACGACCCACAGGCAGCAGCTATCGTTGCTTACCGTTTGGGTCAGTTGGCAGGTCTTGAAATTGAAAAGATTTTGAACGAGTTGGAAGAACTCCACGAAAAAATCAAGGACTATAACGACATTCTCAACAACGAGCAGAGAGTGCTTGAAATCATCAAGACGGAAATCCGTGAAGTTGCCGACAAATACGGTGACGAAAGAAGAACGGAAATTTCCGCATTCACAGGCGATGTTGACGATGAGGACTTGATTCCTGTTGAAGACTGCATTCTCACACTCACCGAGCGTGGCTACATTAAGCGTCAGACAGTTGACACCTACAAGGCACAAAACCGTGGCGGCAAGGGCATTATGGGTATGTCAAGACGAGAAGAAGATGTTGCAAAGAATATGTTTACATGTTCAACTCACGATGCTATACTCATATTCACCAATATGGGTAAGGTGTTCAAGCTCAAGGGCTATCAAATCCCTGAAGCATCTAGAACAAGCAAGGGTATGAATGTCATCAACCTTTTGCCGATTGAACAAGACGAAAAAGTTACCGCAATGGTTAAGGTGCCAAAGGACGGCGACAGAGAATATCTCTGTATGGTCACACGAAACGGCGTCATCAAGCGAACAGCACTTGACCAATACAACAACATCAGAAAAACAGGCATTATTGCCATCAATCTTGACGAGGGTGACGAACTCTGCTGGGTTGAAATCACAGACGGCGAACGCAATCTCATTGTTGCCACTCACGACGGTATGGCTATCTGCTTCAAGGAAGAGGACGCCCGTCTTATCGGCAGAACCGCAAGAGGTGTAAGAGCTATTCAGCTTGCCGAGGGCGACTATGTTGTCGGCTTTGCAGTCGCAGTTGAAAATATGCAACTCCTCACCGTATCTGAAACCGGCTACGGCAGAAGATCAGATTTTGAGGATTATCGTGTTCAGGGCAGAGCCGGCAAGGGACTCATCAACTACCACACCGACAAATACGGCAAGGTTGCTATGATTGCTCCTGTTATGGAAGAAAATGATGTTATTATGATTACCTCCGACGGTGTAGTTATCCGCACCCACGCCGACCAAATTTCGCTCATCAAGAGAGGCGGCAAGGGCGTTAAGGTAATGACCGTTAAGGACAACGAAAAGGTTGCAACAATAGGCATTGTTGAACGAGCAAATGATGAGGAAGAAATCACCGTTCCGGAGCAAACAGATGCCGAGGCACAGGATGAAGATGTGCCGAATGAGGAATAATAACCGTCAGTGATGACGACAGAGGAGTAATTTATGGAAAAAGGATATAATATCGACGATATTCTCTCGGAGGTGCAAAAACGCCGTGAGGAAAACGAGGCTCAGATTAAGTCGGACAGCGAAGCCGCAAAAAAAGTTGTTGACGAAATCATCAACAGTAAAAAATCCGAGCCTGTCGTTGAGGATATAACTCCAAGCGAAGAAACCGAGGAGGAATCGCAGGATACTTATTCTCAAACCACAAATGATGAAACACAAGAGCCTGTTCAAGAGGCACAGCCTGTTCATCGGGAAGTGCCTGAAATCAAAGAGGAAAAGCCTGCAAAAAAGGCTGAACCGCAGGTTCATTCTGCCAAAAAAGCACCAAAAACGGATACAGCTCCGCTTGAACCGATAAACTTTGCACCGAGAAAGAGCAAAAAAAAGGTTAAAAAAGCGGATGACGATAACTTTGTTGATGTTAAGGAAATAGTTGACCAAAACAACGACTACGAAAATTACTACATCAACACTTCCGACAAGGACGCCCGTGACAGAGCCCGTGCAAGAAAGAAGAAGAAAAACGAGAAGAAGAAAAAGAAGAACACCGCAATTCGTGTTATTCTCATTCTCCTTGTTATCGTTCTTTGCGCAGGAATCGGTGTTTATTGGTATGTCAACAATATTTTGGAGACCGTGACGGACGATAATGCGGACAAGCAAGTCAGCGTTTCTTCATTCAGAATGGACGAGCGAATTGAGAGCTTTGACCCGATTGAGGAAGCAGACGCATCGGAAATCGGCTCGCTCAAAGATATGATTAAGAAGTGGTACAGGAACGGTTCGCCTGCATCGTCAACAAGAGTGCTCAATATTATGCTCATCGGTGAGGACACCCGTGGCAAAAAGGTGCTTGAAAGCGGAACGAGAGCCGACTCTGCAATCATTGCAAGCGTAAATCTTGACACAAAGCAGATTAAACTCACATCAATTCTCCGTGATGCCTACGCTTATTGGGAAACCACACCGGGTGACGAATCAACAGGTCACTTCGGCAAAATCAACGGTGCAATGTCAACTTACGGCGGCGATATTCACACCTACATTTCAGCAGTTGAAAATCTTTATAAGATTAAAATAGACAACTATGTCATTGTTAACTTTACAAGTTTTGAAAAGATAATCGACAATTTGGGCGGTGTTGAGCTTGAACTCACAAGTTCTGAAATTAACGAGATCAACAACCACCAAAAGACATACGGCGGTGTTTACATCGACAAAACCTTTGACGGAACAAAGGGTACGCTCAAACTTTCGGGCAAGCAGGCACTCGCTTATTGCAGAATCAGAAAGATTGACTCCGACAATATGCGTGCAAACCGCCAAAAGATTTGTCTTACAAAAGTGCTTAACAATTTGAAAGGTGCTTCAAGCGTTCAACTTCTCAAAATTCTCAACGATATGGTGCCTTATATCCGCACCGATATGCCAAAGAGCAATATCGTTTCAACCGCAAAATATGCGCTCAAAGAGGGTTGGATGAACTATGCCGTTAAGTCGTCAAATCTTCCTGAATACAGAAATGACGAGAAAGGCGCAGGCGGTAATTTCTACGGTGCTTGGTGCTGGAAAGCCGACTATCCGATGGACGCATATATGCTCCAAATGGACATTTACGGCAAGAGCAGTATCACCCTTGCACGCACAAGAGTTGATTACATCAACTGCCGTGAAACAGGCTTCTATTCGGAAACAGGATATGCCGTGCAGGCAACCTACACCAACGAAAACTACGGTGAAGTAACCACCCGTGCACCTGAAAAGGAAAGCACAAAACAGAGCAATTAATAATCGTAGGGGCGAACTGTGTTCGCCTCTTTAATATTTTAGGCGAACACAGTTCGCCCCTACGAAAAAAATGCCTCCCACATAACGGGAGGCATTAATTTTGCAATTTATTTTTCCAATTCGCTCAATGGCATAGGTACGGTGTCGATGACTTCAACCTTTTTGCCCTGCATCCAAACTGACGGCGTGATGCGGAGCTTGTAGCCGTAGCCTGCATCCATCTGCCAGTGCGCCATAGGTGCTTCAGGCAAGCCGTAGCACGACAAAATCGTCATCAAAACTCCTGCGTGTGACACGATGGCAAACTTTTCCGTGCCTGTTGATACGCAACCCTCAACGACCTGTTCAAACGCTTTGCAGACCCTCTGCACGAATTCTGCGTTGCTTTCGCCAAACGGCGGGCGTGCATACATATCGCCGTGAAGCCAGTTTTTGAAGTCCTCGTTGTCCTTCAAATCCTCTGCCGTCAGCTCCTCAAACTCGCCGAAAGAGTATTCGATGAAGTTATCTATTACAATTTTGTTATTTTTTGGGTACATAATGTCAGCCGACTCCATTGCCCTTTTCAGTGGAGAAACAAACACGGCATCCACTTCGGGATATGGGTGTTCTTTTTTTATCTCTTTGAGTTGTTCTATACCAAATGTGGACAAAGGATAATCCGTATGCCCAATATACTGTGCGTTAAGATTGCCTTTTGTTAGTCCGTGTCTTAATAAATACACTGTGTATGATTTCATTATTTAAAACCTCCGTGAAAGTGAATTTTTACCAATATATTACAAAAATACAACAAATAAAAAATAGTTCTTTACAAAAAGTATAATAAGTGGTAGTATATATGCAAATTACAAATTGTATAGTGTTGAGAAGAGAACTATCACTTTGTTCTAATAATCAGGAATTGACATAAGGGGAAGCTATGAAGAACGAAACAGAAAAGCTGTCCAAATTCTCCCAAATGCTTTCAAAAATGAGAAAAGAGAGAGGCATCAGTCAAAAAAAGGCTGCCACCGACTTGGGTATTTCTCAAGCGCTTCTTTCTCATTACGAAAAGGGTATAAGAGAATGTGGGCTTGATTTTGTTATAAAATGCAGTCGATACTACGGGGTCACCACCGATTATCTGCTTGGCGTTAGCGAAAGCAGAAACGGATTTAACGGTAATGTGCTTTCCGCTCTTGACGGCAGCGGCGAGGGTCGTTCGATAAAATCAATGGCACTCGCAACAAAATATTTGCTTGAGCTTGCAACCGCAGGTACAAATAATAATCAAAGCAAATTTGTATATGATTACTTTATGCTTTGCATATATCGTGGTGCATTGACCCTTGCAAAAGCAGGCGATTTGCCAAAAGAGTTGTTTAGAATTGATTATTCTGTTGCCCGTGATTTGGCATCGGCGGCGATTGCCGTGCAGGACGCAAAGTTCGTGCTCATCGAGGATAAGTCACGCACAGGCATTGACGAAAACCAATTTGCTCCGCTCAAGGATATTATCACCGAGGCAGAGGAATACATACTTTCAAACTACATTTTAGAGTAAATTATCGGGCATTGTCCGAGCAAGTCAGATTGCAATATATATCGAAACGGAACGGCAGTTGTTGCCGTTCTTTTTCGTTGATGAAGACTTCTCTGAATATTTTGATATATTCGTAGGGGCGAACTTTGTTCGCCTTTGATTTTTTAGGCGACCGCAGGTCGCCCCTACGGTTTGGATTTGTGGTTATTAGGCGAACACAGTTAGCCCCGACGGTTTTGTGGGAGAATAGTATTCAACCCCACGATAAATTGCCGTTTGATTACAATTCAAACTGTGTTTTCTGTGTTTTGATGTATTCAAGTATGATGTCGGTGCTGATTTTGGCAGCAATCATCTTGAAAGTCGGGTAGTCCATCTGTGCATTTGCGTCACCGCCGTCGCTGATAGAGCGCAAAACAGCGAACGGAACGCCGTTTGCCTTGCAGGTGTGACCGATTGCACCGCCCTCCATTTCTCCGCAAATAGCGTTGAATTCGGTTGAGATGAGGTCTTTAAGCTCCTGCGATGCAATGAAGGTGTCGCCTGAAGCAACCGTGCCTCTGTGGATTTTTTCTCCGCAACGGATTGCACATTGGCTGAGTGCCTCGGAAATCTCCCTGTCAGCTTCAACCTTGATGACATTCAGTCCATTGATGAATCCCCTCGGTTCGCCGAGAGCCGTGATGTCAATATCGTATTCGCAAACATCATTTGCAATGACAACATTTTTGATGATTACATCGCTTGAAAGCGAACAGCCGACGCCGACATTGATGATTGCGTCGGGCTTGAAGCGGTCAATCATAATCTGTGTGCACAGCGAAGCGTTCACCTTGCCCGGTGAGCACTGTGCCGCAACGACCATAACATTTTCGATTGTTCCGCAAACAAAAACTATGCCCGCAATTTCGGTTTCAACAGCATCCTTGACCTTTGCCTTGATGCTTGCTACCTCCACATCCATTGCTCCGATGATTCCCAGCATAATCATTCTCCTTGATTTTTTCTATAATAAATTTGTAAATCACACAGCCGAGGATTGCCCCAACCGTGTTGAGTATAACATCGTCTATATCGGGGTCACCGCATTTGAAGAAATATTGATAAATTTCCATAGAAACGCTGATGATAACGGGCGCACAAAATCCCCAAAAGAATTTGCACCGTTTTATAATCCCCAAAAGCACAATTGACATAGCGGTGAAAAACAGCACATTGCCTGCATCTCTGATAAGACATTCGGGATTGCGAGTGTTGATGAACACGCTCATTTCGCCCTTGAACGGTATCAGATTAAGCGGTTCGTATAAATCATCGTATTTTCTTGATAAAAAATATGTTGAAATAAATCCGATGATGAACACTGGCACAGAACCGATAAAAAACGCCTTGATTGATTGTGCATAATTGTTGTTGAATCGATTGTTTTTTTGTTCGATTAAGGCAAACAAGGTCATAAGGGCAAAGATTGAAAAAAATGTTATCAGCCCGTATGCAAGATGATATATGCCAAGTGCCTCTTGAATACGAAAATTCAGCTTGAAAACAAAGCAGTCAAATGCGTATAAAACAGAAAAGATTACCATAACCGAAGCCGTGCGGTCGGCAATAAAAAGCAAATTGCGATTTATTATATAATGAATAACCGTAACGACTGTCGGCAAAATAAGCGAAAGCAAAAATTTCAGCCATCTGTATTCATAATCAAAAAAGAAAAAGTGGTCGCTGTAATTGTCAATAAAACAGCACGAGGTGAAAAAAACCGCCAATGTGAACAGGATATTTGAAAATTTTTTTATGCCCAAAACGGTATTTTTAGTTGTTGACACCCTGCTCACCCCCAACATATAGTGCCATTATATAATATATTTAGAATAAATACAAGTTTTTGTTGACAAATTGACATATTTTATAATATAATATCAAGGCTAATAGTATGTGTGGTAGTTTTGCCACATATCAAAAAAGCGTTTTGCCTGTGCTATACCGCACAGAGATTATAAAAGATTAAGACGAGTTTAGTCTTTGCGAAAGGTAGTGAAAAAGAATGAAGAGAACATTTCAACCAAAGAAGAGACATGCACAGAAGGTTCATGGCTTCAGAAAGAGAATGTCAACAAAGAACGGTAGAAAGGTACTTGCTCGCCGTCGTGCAAAGGGCAGAAAGTCACTTTCTTACTAATTAGCAAGTAAAGGAACGATTTTGTGAAAGGTCAAACCTTAAAGGAAAATAAGGATTTTCGCAGATTGTATTACAGGGGCAAAAGCGAAGCAAGCTCTGCGCTTGTTACCTACGGAATGAAAAGCCGTAGGGGCGGTGTCCGTTACGGAATAACCACAAGCAAAAAAATTGGCGGTGCAGTTCAGCGCAACCGTGCTCGCCGAGTTATTCGAGTAGCCTTTAGGAACATTGAGCCACTCATCGAGGGCAGTTGGGATTTTGTTTTTGTTGCAAGAACAAGAACAACCGAGTGCAAGGAGGATGTTGTGGAGAGGTCTATGCTCAAGCATATGCAGGCAATAGGTGCTGTTAAGAATGAAGAAGATTAACGCTTTTATCAAAAAGATTATGATATTTTTGATAAGAACCTATCAGGTGACATTGTCGCCGAGGTTTTCGCACGGTGCTTGCAGATACACACCAACCTGTTCGCAATATGCCATCGAGGCAATACAAATTCACGGAATATTCAAGGGCACATTGCTTGCCGTAAGGAGAATATTGCGTTGCAATTCTTTTTTTAAGGGTGGATACGACCCTGTTCCGATGAAAAAAACAAAGCAAGAGGACAATTATCGGTGATAACTACTATTACTATGGCTGTATCAAACGGTATGGGTTTGTTTAAACCGCTGTACTGGCTGTTCGGTAAGTGTATGGAAGGTTTGTTGATGCTTTTCAACGACCAATATTTCCTTGCTCTTATTGTGTTCACCATCGTTACCCGTTTGGTATTGTTTCCATTAAACCTCAAACAGCAAAAAACAATGGCAAAGACATCTCGTCTTCAGCCGAAAATTCAAAAAATTCAAAAGAAGTACGCAAATTCAAACGACCCGAGAGACCGTCAGAAAATGCAAGAGGAAATGCAGGAGCTTTACAATCGTGAAGGTCATAATCCTATGAATATGGGTTGCGGTCCTATGGTTTTCCAAATGGTATTTTTGATGGGTATTATCGGTATTATTTACTATCCTATCCAATATATCATCGGCGTTGATATTGCGTCAAACAGTGATGCGATTTTCAAGGCACTCAACAAGGTGCACGAAATTAAGGGCAATTATTTCCAGATTGAAATTCTCCAGAATTTCGATATTTACAAGGACGTGCTTGCAAACAAGTTCCCTGAACTTTTCACTGAGGCGAAGCTTAATGCGATTGCCGACTACAAGGCACATATGTTTATCGGAAACCTTGATATGACTCAAATTCCGAACTTTAAGAACTGGAAAGACCCTATAATCATCATCCCAATTCTCTGCTTGGTTACTTCTTTTGGCTCAACACTGTTGTCACAGCAGATTCAGAAAAAGCAAAATCCGGCAGCTGCCGCTCAAGGTCAGCAGATGATGATTATGATGCTTATGATGCCGTTTTTCTCTTTCTACATCTCATTCAAGGTTTCAGCCGCAGTAGGCTTTTATTGGATTATTTCCAACCTTGTTGCAACTGCACAGCAGGTGTTTATGGCAAAATTCTTCCCGCCAAAGCGCAATGTTGCCCGTCAAATGATTGAGTCAACTATCGAGCGCCGTTCGAGAGAAGAAAGCATCAAAAAGACAAAATAAATCGGAGATTTATATATGATTATAGAAAGAATCGGTTCCGGCAAAACCTTGGAGGACGCTGTTGCCGCTGCAAAAGCATTGCTTAATGCACCTGTAGGCGCCGACATAAAGACCGAAGTGCTCCAAACAGGAAGCAAAGGTTTTTTAGGCTTTGGCAAAAAGGACTTTGAGGTTAAGGTTTCTTTCGATGACGGCAAACGCCCTGAAAAGGCAAAAAAACCGACTCCGGAGAAGAAACCGGCACAGCAAAAGCCGGCACAAAAAAAGCAAGTTGCTCCAAAAAAGCCACAAGCTCCAAAGAAGCAGGAAGCTCCGGCAAAACCTGCTCAGGCGCAAGAGGCAAAGAGCGACCAGCCTAAAAAGGAATATCCAAAGAGCGTAGACCTTGAATATGCAAAGAGCTACTTCTTGACAATCCTTGAGGGCTTAAAGATTGTTGACCCAAAAATTGAAGCGTCTTATGCCGAGGGCGTTGTAACAATCGACCTTGATTGTGAGGATTACGGAATTGTAATCGGTCACAGAGGCGAAACACTCGACAGCATCCAGTATCTTCTTTCTCTTGTTATCAAGAAGAGCACTATGGAATATGTCAGAGTTGTGATTAATGTCGGCAACTACAGAGAAAAGAGAGCTATGACTCTCTCAAATCTTGCAAAGAAAAACGCTCAAAGAGTTCTTCGCACAGGCAGAAGATACACATTTGAGCCGATGAATCCGTACGAGAGAAGAATTATCCACACAGCAGTGCAGGAAATTGAGGGTGTTGAATCCCGCTCAATCGGATACAATCAGGACAGACGAGTTGTTCTTGAGCCGACAGGCGGTGCAAAGAGAAACGGAGGCAACGGCGGAAACTATCGCAGAGGCGGTAGAAATCAGGCTGTAACAAAGGCTCCGGAAAATCACACACCAAAGGCTGACAGAGCAGATTTGCCAAAGTTCGGCAAGATTGAAGTGAATAAATAAGCAGGTGAAAGGTGCAGTTACTTATTATTGTAATAGGTATTTTGCACCTTTTTTGCATAAATTTTTAGGAAGTGGGAGAAGGAGTATGTCAACTATTGCAGCAATAGCAACTGGCAATGCGGCAGGCGGAATCGGTGTAATCAGAATAAGCGGTGACGAGGCAACAGCGGTTGCGGACAGAGTTTTCAAGGCTATGGACGGCAGTTTGCTTGCAGACCTCGGCGGATACAGAGCAAAATTCGGCAATGTTATAATCGGCGGTCAACCAAGCGACAATGCGGTTGCACTTGTCTTCAAAGCTCCAAAATCCTACACGGGTGAGGATGTTGTGGAAATCAGCGTCCACGGCGGACTTCTTATAGTTCAAAAAACCTTGGAAGCCGTGCTTGATGCAGGTGCAAAGCCTGCCGAGGCGGGCGAATTTACAAAGAGGGCGTTCCTCAACGGCAAAATGGATTTGACACAGGCGGAATCGGTGGCAAGCCTGATTTCCGCACAGGGCGAAGCAGGAATGAAAGCCTCTTTTAATGCCTTGCAGGGTTCTTTGAGCGATAAGATTAATTCGGTGCTCCAAAAATTGCTTGATATGTCGGCGCTTATG
>CABQCC010000009.1 GCA_902462495.1 uncultured Eubacterium sp.
AATCACTGCTGGCCGACCGTTTTCTTTGAAAATCACGACAATCCGAGAGTTGTTTCAAGAACAGACAGATCGGGTGCGTACCGTGACGAAATCGCAAAAGTTTGCGCACTTATCGAAATGACTTTGCGTGGAACACCGTACATTTATCAAGGTCAAGAACTCGCAATGGCTAATGTGGAATTTGACTCAATCGAAGAAATGAACGATGTGCAGTCAATCAATTTCTACAAAGACGCAATCAGAAAAGGCAAGAACAGAGAAAAATATTTCAAGCTCGCTTCAATCGGTTCAAGAGATAATGCAAGAACTCCGTTCCAATGGAGCGACAGCAAAAACGCAGGTTTCACAACAGGCAAGCCGTGGCTCAAAATCAACAACGATTACAGGGTTTACAATGCAGAGGACGAAGCAAGCCGTGACGACAGCGTGCTCAGCTTCTTCAAAAAAGCAATCAAACTCCGCAAGGACACAAAGGCACTTGTTTACGGTGATTTTATCCCTGCAACAACAAACAAAGCACCTGTTTACTGCTATTTCAGAGAATACGAGGGAGAAAAGTATTACATCGAACTCAACCTCGGCAAAACTCCGCAACCAAGACCGACAGGCATTTACAATTATGATTTAATCCTTTCCACAAACGAAAACAAAACCGACATTTTGAAGCCGTTTGAGGGCAATATTTATAGGGTAAAATAAACGAAAAACCGCCGTGGTGCAAACGCATCATGGCGGTTTTTTTAGTTAAAGTTTTTGATTTTTTCGTTCAAATAATTTTGCAATTCAATCAATCTACCCTTATCGAGTGCCTTGTAATCTTTCAACGGATTTTCAATTCCGCTTTCCTCATACTTGAAAAAGCCCATTGTGTGGAACGCAAGAAGTTCGTATTTTTCAAACTTGAACTGCTTTGTATATTCCGCATACGCATCCATATTCGCCTCGGTATCATTTATACCCGGCACAACAACGGTGCGAAGCCACAATCTCTTACCTTTTTCAGAAGCGTATCTGCCGATTGCCTCCGGCAATTCGAAATTACCCTTTGTCCATTTTTTGTATGCCTCAGGCTCGTAAAACTTAATGTCGAGGATAATCATATCCGCATTATCAATCGCGGTTTTGACCTCATCCGTAAGCTCCACAGAACCCGAAGTGTCGAGGCAATAGCCGATTTCCTCCGTTTTGAGAAGCGGATAAATCTCGTTGATGAACTTTGCGTTCAAAAGCGGTTCGCCACCCGAAAAAGTCACACCGCCGCCGTTTTTGAAATAAGGCTTGTAGCGTCTTACCTTTCTGAAAACCTCATCGGCTTCCATATCAATCTCGCCTTTACGCCAAGTATCGGGATTATGACAATAAGCACACCTCAGCGGGCAACCCGTAAAAAATATATCAAATCTCAATCCCTCGCCGTCAACAGCGGCAAGCGACTCAAATGAATGAATATTAGCCATTATTTTCCTCCTTGTAATCAGGCATATCTACAATTATCGGTTCGTGCCGAACCGCAGGCAAAAACTTTTCAAGTACATCTTTGGTTTGCATTTTGAGTGACGAAGTGCACACGCAAGGGTGACAGCCGAGAGTTTCGCTTTCCACAACAGGGCGGTCGATGACAAGTTGAACACGGTTGTTTTTATCGTTCATAAGTCCCATAATCGAAACCGCACCCGGCTTTATATCCAAAAACTCCTCCATAAATTCGGGAGTGGCAAACGAAAGTCGTGAGCAGGCGAGTTGTTTTGTGATGTCTTTTGTCTTGAACACCTTGTCGCCCGGCATCATAAGCATATAAAAATCAGTCTTTTGACGGTTGCACAAAAACAGATTTTTGCAAATGATTGTGCCCAAAACCTTGTCAATTTCGTTGCACTTTTCCATGGTGTTTGCTTCTTCGTGGTCGGTGCGATAATATTCTATTCCGAGTTCGTCCAACAGGTCGTAAACTCTGATTTCTTTTTCCTCTCTGCCCGTGATGTCGGCAGGTCTGCCCTTTTGTAATTCCATAACATTCTCCGCAATTTTTATATTGGATATATAATAGCACAGTTTAGTTCAAAAATAAAGTCCCTGCAACATAAAATGAAGATTATTACAAATCTTGAGAAATGAGCTTAAATTTTGTTTTCTTGCGAAGAAAGATGTATATAAATACCTCGACTGAGCAAAAAACAAAAAGTGCCAAAAACGCCTCGAACTCGATGTTCAAGGCGTTTTTATAGTCTGCTGACAAAATGCACTTCTGTCTTCTTTATGCAAAAAAGACAGAAGCATAATTTTCATTTGGCACGTTTTAAGCCATTTATCAAGATTTTACATTGACTGATGGAATGTACGAGCAATAACCTCTTCTTGCTTATCTCTTGTAAGCTTGTTGAAGTTTACTGCATAACCCGATACACGAATTGTAAGTGATGGGTAAAGGGTTGGGTCTTCCATAGCAGCAATAAGCTTTTCACGGTTCAAAACATTTACATTAAGGTGGTGAGCATCCTGCTCGAAGTAACCGTCAAGCATAGTTGTAAGGTGCTCAATTCTGTCGTCCTCGTCACTACCGAGAGCATCAGGAGTGATTGAGAATGTGTTTGAAATACCGTCTTGACAGCAAGCATAGTTGAGCTTTGCAACAGAGTTAAGAGAAGCCAAAGCACCCTCGCAATCTCTGCCGTGCATTGGGTTTGCACCGGGAGCAAATGGTTCGCCTGCTTTTCTGCCGTCAGGAGTTGAGCCTGTCTTTCTGCCGTACATAACATTTGATGTGATTGTAAGGATTGACAATGTGTGTCTTGCACCACGATAGCAAGGAGTCTTGCAAAGTTCATGATAGAAGTATTCGATAAGGTCCTTACCGATAAGGTCAGCTCTGTCATCATCGTTACCGTACTTAGGGAACTTGCCCTCAACCTTAAAGTCGGTGATGATACCACGGTCGTCCTTTACAGGAGTAACCTTTGCATACTTGATAGCTGAAAGTGAGTCAATAGCAACTGAGAAACCTGAAACACCGAAAGCCATAAGTCTTTCAACATCTGTGTCGTGAAGTGACATCATAAGTCTTTCATAAGCATACTTGTCGTGCATATAGTGGATGATGTTCATTGTATTTACATACAAGCGAGCCATCCATGAAAGATACTTCTTGTAAGCGGCATAAACTTCGTCATAAGAAAGTTCTTTTTCTTCAAAGATATCGCCTACAGGTGCGATTTGGTGACCTTCGATTTCGTCCTTACCGCCGTTGAGAGCCATAAGGAGAACCTTTGCAAGGTTACATCTTGCACCGAAGAACTGCATTTGCTTACCTGTCTTCATAGCAGATACGCAGCAAGCGATTGAATAGTCATCGCCGTACATTCTTCTCATAACATCGTCGTTTTCGTACTGGATTGAGTCTGTATCGATAGAAACCTGAGCGCAGAACTTCTTGAAGCCTTCAGGAAGTCTGTCTGACCACAATACTGTGATGTTTGGTTCTGCAGATGAGCCAAGGTTGTAAAGAGTTTGAAGTACACGGAATGAAGTCTTTGAAACCATGTGCTTGCCCTCGCCTGTAACGCCTGCCAAAGCCATTGTTACCCATACAGGGTCGCCTGCAAAGAGGTCGTTGTATTCAGGTGTACGAAGGTGACGAACTAATCTGAGTTTTACAACAAGGTCGTCAATAAGTTCCTGAGCGTGAACTTCGTCAAGAACGCCCTCTTCAATATCTCTCTGAATATAAATATCCATAAATTCAGCAATTCTGCCGATTGAGTTAGCCGCACCGTTTTGCTCCTTGATTGCACCAAGGTAACCAAAGTAGAGCCACTGGATAGCTTCCTTTGCTGTTGTAGCAGGCTTTGAAATGTCATAGCCGTAACGAAGAGCCAAGCCCTTAAGCTGGTTCATAAAGTCGAGTTGCTTTGAAAGGTCCTCAAGATTGTGGATTGTATCCTCATCAAGAACCTCGTTCTCGCCCATCTTTTTCTTGTCAAGTTTCTTCTGCTCGATGAGGTAATCCATACCGTAAAGAGCGATACGGCGATAGTCACCGATGATTCTGCCACGAGCGTAAGCATCAGGAAGACCTGTAAGGATACCTGCGTGACGAGCAGCCTTCATTGTGTCTGTATATGCACGGAATACGCCTGTGTTGTGAGTTGTTCTGTATGTGAACTCGTCCTTGATTTTTTCTGAAAGCTCATAGCCGTAAGCATTACAAGCCTGAACTGTGTTTCTCAAACCTGCGAAAGGTGAAACGCCTCTTCTGAGAGGAGCGTCTGTCTGCAAGCCAACAATAATGTCTGTGTCTTTGTCAACAACATAACCTGCGTCGTGAGAAAGAATTGAAAGTACTCTTTCTGTGTCTACATCAAGTACGCCACCCTTTTCGTTTTCTTCGATAAGGAGTTCGTTGACTCTCTTCATTGTTCTTTCTGTTCTCTCTGTCGGACCCTGCAAGAATGAGCTGTCGCCATCATAAGGGGTGTAGTTCATTTTGATGAAGTTCGATACATCGATTTGGTCACACCATACGCCGGTGTTGAAATTTCTCCATGCTTCCATGTTTTGTTTTCCTCCGTAAATTACTTGTTTGTATCATCGAGTCGCATTGCTTCTGCACTGCGGATTTGTGCCGTGCTCACAATCTATGCAGGCCTTTTGACCGCATCTGTGGCAACATAAAGAGTAGCTTTTGCACAGCTCCACATCTCCGCCGTGAATGACAAGTGACTTTCCGTTAATAATAGCATCGGCAGTTTTCAGCCTTGCCGATTCATAAATTGCAGCAATAGTTGAGCGAGCAACATCCATCTGCTTTGCACATTCCTCCTGCGAGTAGCCAAGCGTGTCCATCAGTCGCATAACCTCGTATTCATCGAGTGATAAATCAACTACATCAGCATAATCACCGAAGGGTCTGAATCCCATTGTTTTAGGATAGGCACAAATGCGTCTTGGCTTCTTTGGTCTAGCCATAAAAACACCTCCGTAACGACTATGCCGTTTTTGCTTCAATGGCATTATACCACTTTATCGACATATGTCAATAACTTTTTTCAACTTTTTTAAATTCTTACATTTGTCATAAAAAAACTTTACAAATTGGGCAAAATTTAATCGGCTTTTCAACATAAAAATACCGCAGTTTTGCACTGCGGTAAATGTGTTAAATAATGTTATTAACTTACATTGTTGTAGACTTCTCTGCCGAAAATTTCAATAATCGTGCCTGTGGCAAATTCTTTTTCCGATTCAACAGGGTTCAACGAATGTACCTTTGTTATGCGATATGTTAGCGCAGTAAACTCTTTACTGCCACCGTCTTTTAAAACAGCAACTCTCGGCACAAACAGAACAATAATCGCCATTACGCACAAGGCTATAATCAGCCTCTTTTTAATCGAGATTTTGTAATTCTTTTCCATCAGAGTTCCTTTACATAATTGCAGATTATGTCACAAATCTTTTCCTTATCCATTTTTGAGGTTGAGAAGCACATTGTGTAGTTTGCCGCTCTGCCCCATTTTCCGTCACCGAGGAAATTGTAATACGATGAGCGTTCTCTGTCCTTTTGTTCAATATAACGGCGGACATTGCGAGGCTTATCCTCTTCATCGCTCTGCATAAAGCGTTCGATTCTGTCCTCCATATCTGCACCGATAAACACAGAAATAACCTCAACATCTTCCTTATCCTCAAGAATTTTGTCTGCTCTTCTGCCAACGATAACGCACGGACCTTCATCTGTTGCAGACTCAATAACCTTGCGTTGAGCTTCAAGAACTCTGCCCGAATTTACGGCACTGTCGATTGAATAAGGGTCCATTACAACGGAAAAGAGGAACGAACGGGTCGGCTGTTCATCGAACATTTCAAAAATTCCGTCCTCAATACCCAAATCCCTTGACCTGTCACGCAGTTCAATCTCGTCATAATAGGCTATGCCGAGTCTTTTTGCAAGCATTTTGCCGATTTCTCTACCGCCGGAGCAAAACTCCCTGCCGATACAAATTGCATATTTTTTCATAGAACATTCCTCCTTGCTCTGCTTATTTTAAATCTTTAACCGTCAAATTGCCCATATCGTCATTTTCGATATAATAAATCATTTCGTCAAACTGTGTTTCGTCAAACACCTTGAAAAGCTGTGAGCAATTAGACTTGATGAAATCCGTTTTGATAGAATAATTAATCGCATCAATCATATGGTCATAATATCCGTCGATGTTATAAATCGCAATCGGCTTTCTGTGTCTGCCGAGTTGCTTCAAGGTGAGCACTTCAAAGAATTCCTCAAATGTGCCTGCACCGCCCGGAGTGATGATGAAAGCGTCTGCCAAATCCTCCATAATTCCCTTGCGCTCACGCATTGTTTCTGTAAGAGTCATTTCATCGCAATCCCAATTTACGAATTCATCAAGATTTTCCTTGAAAAATCTCGGCACAACGCCGTGGATAATTCCGCCGCCTCTTTTGAAGCCTCTTGAAGCTGCGCCCATTTCTCCCGTACTGCCTGCGCCGAACACAAGGCTGTGACCGTGGCGAGCCAAATATTCGCCCATATTCTCAACAGGTGTTATGTATTTTTCGTCAATGGTCTTGCTTGCCGCACCAAAAACACAAATTTTCATATATATCATCCCTTTGTTTACTATACTGAATTATATGATAAGAATATCACGAAATTTCAAAAGGGTAAAGTATTTTACATAAAAATTAATAAAAAATTATATAATTTTAGTAATAATTTGTATTGCAATAGCAATTGATAACCTATATAATAATAGCGAAAAATTATGAAAGAGGTCGTATTATGAATATAAACACAGCGGTTAAATCATTGGTTAAATATGCAATCGACAACGAAATGATTGAAAAATGGGACGAAATCTGGGCAATCAACACAGTTTGCCAAGCACTCGATATGGATTCGTTTGAGGACTGCGAGGCAGAAAACGCAGAGCTTGAGGACATTTTGGCTTCAATTCTTGACTATGCGGTTGAAAACGGACTTTGCGAGGACAGCGTTGTTTATCGTGACTTGTTCGACACAAAAATTATGGGACTTCTCACTCCGAGACCAAGCGAAGTTATTTCCAAATTCCAATTTTTGTACATCAAAGACAAAAAATCTGCAACAGATTACTACTACAAGCTTTGCCAGGACAGCGACTACATACGCAGATACAGAATCAAAAACGACCTCAAGTGGATTACAAAAACAGAATACGGCGACATTGATATTACCATCAATCTTTCAAAACCTGAAAAAGACCCAAAGGCAATTGCCGCTGCACTCAAAATGAAGGCTACCTCATATCCGAAGTGCTTGCTATGCAAGGAAAATGAAGGATATATGGGCAGAATCAACCACCCTGCAAGACAAAACCACCGCATCATTCCTATGACCCTCGGCGGTGAGAACTTCTTTATGCAATACTCACCGTATGTTTACTACAACGAGCACTGCATCGTTTTCAACGCAGAACACACACCGATGAAAATCGACAAGCCTGCATTTGCAAAGCTTCTTGATTTTGTTGAAAAGTTCCCTCACTATTTTGTTGGTTCAAATGCCGACCTCCCAATCGTCGGCGGTTCAATCCTCACACACGAGCACTTCCAGGGCGGTAACTACGAGTTTGCAATGGCAAAAGCTCCGATTGAAACAGAGGTTACATTCAGCGGTTTTGAGGATGTTCAGGCAGGTATCGTTAAATGGCCGATGAGCGTTATCAGAATCAAAGGCACAGACAAGGCAAGACTTGTTGAACTTGCAGACAAGGTGCTCACAGCTTGGAGAGGCTATACCGACAAAGACTCATTCATCTATGCGGAAACAGAGGGCACACCTCACAACACAATCACTCCTATTGCGAGAATGAGAAACGGTCAGTTTGAACTTGACCTTGTTCTCCGCAACAACATCACAACAGAGGATTGTCCTCTCGGATACTATCATCCGCACCCTGAATACCACCACATCAAGAAAGAGAACATAGGTCTTATCGAAGTTATGGGTCTTGCTGTTTTGCCGTCAAGACTTAAAAATGAAATGGCTGTTCTCGGCAAGGCAATGGTGAACGGCGAGGACATTTCCGCAAACGAAACCATCGCTTCTCACAAAGAATGGGCAGAAATGATTATGCAAAAATATGACATCAACGAAGAAAATATTGACGATATTCTCAAAAAAGAAATCGGCATTGTATTCACCTCAATTCTCGGTCAATGCGGTGTTTACTCTCGTGACGAAGAGGGCAAGGCAGGCTTCTTGAGATTTATTGAAAGCGTAAGATAATGTATAATTTTCATAATCACACCTACCGTTGCGGTCACGCAACCGGCAAGGATGAGGAATATGTGCTTGAAGCAATCAAAAACGGCTACGAGGTTATGGGATTTTCCGACCACGCACCGTATTTGTTCCCAAAAGGTCACCACAGCGGATATAGAATTCAGCTCGACAAAGCACAGGATTATGCCGACTCAATAAAGGCTCTGAAAGAGAAATACAAAAGTGTCATAGACATCAAACTCGGATTTGAGCTTGAATACTTCCCTGCTCTTTGGGACAAAGAAATCGAATACCTAAAGAGCTTTGAATATGATTATTTAATTCTCGGTCAGCACTACACCGACAACGAATTTGAAGCGTTTGCACATTATTCGGGCAACGAAACCGATTCGGTTGCCGTTTTGGACAAATACATTTCGCAGGTTACCCTCGGTGCAAAAACAGGTTGTTTCACCTACATTGCACATCCCGACCTCATCAATTTTACGGGCGACAAAGAAGTTTATCTCAAAAAAATGAGTAACTTCGTCACCACGCTGAAAGAACTTGACATTCCGCTTGAATTCAATTTTTTAGGTTACACATCGCATCGCAATTATCCAAACCCCGATGTGTGGAAAATCATTGCAGAAGTCGGCAACAAGGTTGTAATCGGACTTGATGTGCACAAACCTAATGTTTATTCCGACAAGGAAAATTTGCAAAAAGCAACAGAATTTCTTGCAGATTTAAACATAACGCCAATCAACCTCAACGAATTAAAATTAGTTAATTACAAAGGCGAATATGAGCAATTTTAAGCAATGGGCAAAGACTGCTCCGTGTGGCTGGAACAGCTGGGACTGCTTCGGTGCAGGGATCAACGAAGAACAGTTGCGGGCAAACGCCGACTATATGGCAAAAAACCTCAAGCAATTCGGATGGGAATATATTGTTTGCGACATTCAATGGTATGAGCCGACCGCAAACAGCAACGACTATCACAATTTCACAGAGCTTGTCACCGATGAATACGGCAGACTTATGCCTGCCGAAAACAGATTTCCGAGTGCCGAAAACGGCAAAGGCTTCAAGCCGATTGCCGATTATATTCACTCACTCGGACTAAAATTCGGCATCCACATTATGCGTGGAATTCCAAGACAGGTGGTTCACCAAAACCTGCCTATCTTCGGCAGTAAATACACTGCGAGAGATGTTGCACACCACTTTTCCGTGTGCTCGTGGAACACCGATATGTACGGCTTAAAAAACTGCGAGGGTGCACAGGATTACTACAATTCCATCATCAATATGTATGCCGAGTGGGGCGTTGATTTCATCAAATGCGATGACATTGCGGTTACTGAATTCAGAAAGTGGGACAACCCATATTCTGCCGATTACGAAATTGAAATGCTCCGCAAAGCTATTGACAACTGTGGCAGAGAAATTGTGCTTTCGCTTTCTCCCGGACCGGCACTCCGCAGCAAAGCAGACCACCTTTGCAAAAACGCAAATATGTGGCGAATGACAGGAGATTTTTGGGATTTGTGGGAACATCTTTATGTTATGTTTGACAAATGCGAAGAATGGCAAGGCGTACGCAAAACAGGAAACTATCCCGACTGTGATATGCTCCCGATTGGCAGAATTTCAAAATTGTGTTCATACCACGGCAAGCAAAACAGAATGTCAAACTTCACAAAGCCCGAACATTACACGCTGATGTCGCTTTGGGGAATTTTCGGCAGTCCGCTTTTCATCGGCGGAAATATGCCCGAAAATGACGAATTCACTCTTTCGCTCCTCACCAACAGCGACTATATGCAAATGCACAGAGAAGCGACAAATTCGCAGTGCGTTGAGAGAAAAGAGAAAAACAACAAGGGCTATATAATTTGGTCGGCACAAGGCAAAAATTGCAAATATCTTGCCGTTTTCAACACCGACACGAAGCCTAAAAAAATACATACCGACATAAGCAAAATCCTTATGCCGAACACAGAATACACCGTGTACGACATTTGGCAAAAGCAAACAATCGGCACAGCGAAAAATTCACTTGCATTAGATGTTGAGCCTCACGGTGCAAGGTTGATAAAACTACAATAACAAAACACCACGACAGTAGATAATCCTACCGCCGTGGTGTTTTTATTTTTAATTGATTATTATGCTTTCTTTTGTGGGCCGTTGTAGCCGTTTGTTTCTTGGAACTTTGCAATTTTGTCGATAACAGAAAGAACAACATCAAAGCCCTGACCGACTGTGTCCTCGGAGAAGCGTTCAGGCATATCTCTCCAAGTGTGATAATAATATGTAAGCATTGGGTTTTGAGCGGCAAATGTAACCGACTTAATGCCTGCTCTTGTCATAGGAGTTGAGTCGCAACCGCCTACAGGGTTGTGAATACAACCGTTTGTCTTTGACTGAATACCCATCTCATTGAAAGTGTCCTTAAACATCTTCTCCATATCGGTATCAAATCTTACGCCCTGCCAATCGTCCTTGACAACAACCTCAAAATAGTCCTCATCGGCAACGGAGTCGATATTAATATTCCAAGCGTTCTTTGTCATATCGTCAAAGCGATGCTCCTGTGCAAAGTGCATTGAGCCACGAAGTCCTGCTTCTTCCGAGCCGATATTTGCATCGATGATACGGCAGTTCTTTGGCATTTTTTCAGGATGTTCCTTGAAATACTTAATTACAGCATAGCTGAGACCAATACCTGTTGCATTGTCCATAGCGCCACGAGATGCGTTTCTCGGATTAGGGTCGCCCCACATAACAACAAAAAGAGAGCCGATAGCAGTTACAATAGGAACAAAGTTCATTGCAAACATAAGATTTTCATATCCTTGAGAAGCGAAAAATCTCTCTGTCCAAGCGGCGCCTGCAAAATCGCAAATGTTGGCAACCGACATAAAAATTGAGAAAAGTGCAATGAAGAAGAAGCAAATTGCACCGAAACCAACCTTGCCGTAAGTTGCGATAAGTCCCATTACAGGCTTTGTATCCTTGTACTTATATGCGTGCTCGCTGTGACGCCAGCACCAAGATGTGTCCGTGTGACCCGAAAGAATGATTGTATAATCATACTTGCCGTCCTCAGGTTCTAAAACACCGAGAGTGTTACGGCTGATT
Source organism: uncultured Eubacterium sp. (assembly GCA_902462495.1). GTDB lineage: Bacteria > Bacillota > Clostridia > Oscillospirales > Acutalibacteraceae > Eubacterium_R. The sequence goes on from CABQCC010000009.1 coordinate 11,414, forward strand.
TCCTGTGGAAAGAACATATCAAACCAAGTCTTGTAGAAGAAGCAACTCATAACAAGCCAAACAATTGTGATAATGCCGAAAGCCGCAAGAGCATGCCACAAGCCGTCAAAATGGCAAGCATTTGCAATGATTGCACCGATGCTGATAATCACGCCCGACCAGCCTGCATATGACAAGCCGCCGATTGACGAACGAGGTGAAACCGCAAATTCTTCGGTTTTTGGTTCAATACCGATTTCACGGAGCTTTTCGCCCATATATTCGTGAAACTTGATTTCGCCGTCAGTACCCGGTAAACGAGAGCCGATTTTATGAGCCGCATGTTCAACGATACTCATCGCTTCTCGGGCATATTTTCTGTTTTCTTCTTTCATACAAATTTACCTCCGTATCATAAAAAATACTGCCTATATTTTACCATTAAAACATAATTTATGCAATATAAATATAAGGATGAAAAAGTTTTTTATACTCTTTCATCCTTATCTGTTTTGTATTATCTAAAGCCCACAACAAGATAACTTTTGTTGACCTGATTAAAATTGGTCATTTCGAAATTTGCCGTTATAACTCCGTTTTTCACTTCAAGAGCATCTCCGTCAAGTTTCAAGCCGTAAGTGCTGCCGTTGATTGTTGCAATGCCAAAATAATTATAGTTCACATTGTTTCCGAAATCCGACAAACCCACCGTGTTATCTATCGAAAACACAAGACACACAGTCGGCTCAAATCCCATATTCAGCTTGATTCTTCTGGTGTCGGTGCCGTTTCCCAAATACGAAGCAAATCCAATCGGATTGCTCCAAGCTTTTTTCTGCTGTGCAGTAACATGCTTTGAAATATCCCAAATGTGCTCGCCGAGAATTTTATCTATAATCTCGTTATCCTTGTTAAAATCCTCCATTTTCGGCACATCCGAACCTATCCATTGATTGAGTTCAAGTTCACCTGTTTTGTTTGTACTGCCCATAAATTCACCTGCTTTCTGTCATTGTCCATCTGAGGTCTCGCCTTTCAATATCGTTCCAGCTCAACCCCTCTTTGTCGATAAAGCTCCACGGATTGCCTGTTCCGTTAAGATAAAAATCAAAAGCAAGTCCAAACCAACCGTTAAAAATTTTACCGACCGTATCAATATTGTATTTTGAAATATAAATTTTTCTGCCGTCAAATCTGTATTCAATCCCGTCAAAAACCTTTGCGATATTTTCGCTGTCGGGAACATCAAAAACATTCACCGCCGTTGCGCCCGTCATCTTGTGCAAAAACTCCGACAGCTTTTCAATCTGCCTTGCAACCGCCACAATTTCAGCCAAAACCAAAGCGTCCGTCGTGTCAATTTTTGCCGTTGAATACAAGCCTTTCAATCGGTCAAGCACCGTTTTCATCAACATTCCTCACTTCAAAATCAAAATTAAGCAGCGTGAAAAGCGACAGCACATTTCTGACCCTGCTTTCCAAATCGGTGGAAATCGTCTTATCTCTGGTTTTCAGAGCACAAACAAGCTTGCCGTTTTCTCTTATGATGTCACAGCCAATCACCTCGTCAAAGGTCATAATTCTGCCTTTCAAAAACTCAACATTCACTCCGTTTGCCGGATACTTTAGAGCTTCCTTAACCCTCAAACGCAACGCCTCGTCGTCCTCATCATCACAACCGCCTATAAAACTGACTCGGTTTTCAACCAACGCAATTCCGCTCGGCGGATTCACCATAACAGACACTTCACCATACGAAGCATTGTATTCTTCTCCGCAAAACAAAGCCTCCGCCTTAACCGAAGTTGCTCTTTCGCCTGCACGAATAAGTCCCTGCTCAACAGTCTTGTACTGAATATACTTGTAGCCTTTTTTCGAGCAGATAACGCCCTTTGGTATAACGGTGTCGTTTTCTCTGACATCATCAAGCAAAAATGTAATTTCACCGACCGCCTTGCTTGCTTTTTTTCGCACAACAGAACATTCGGCGGCAATTCTGTCAAGATATTCTCCCGTTGCCGTCATCCACGCCGATTGCTTGAGCAAGTATTCGCCTGCCACATACAAATTGAACAGTTCTGTCGCAATCGCCTTGAATCGCAAACCCGATTCGCCGTTCATATCAAGAACTTCGCCCGACTGTTCAAAATAAGTTGTTTTCATATTTTCAAGTATTTCATTATAGCTAATCAAATTTCACTGTCACCGCCTTTACATTTTCGTTTATCTTAATCAAAAAAGTTACAGAGCCATCGCCTTTTTCAACCGACTTTACAAACACTCCGTCAAGTTCCGCAACACTCTGTCTTGCATAAGCCAAAATCTCGGCTTCGGTCTGTTCAATTCTTATTTTAGAACCAAAATTTTTGTCCGCATAGAATTCGCCCCGTCTGACCGAAAAGCACCTCACCGCATTTTTCAATGCTTCCTCAATAACATCATTATTGTTCATTTTTTATCACTCCCCCGCTGTCAATCACCAAGCCATTGAGAACAATGTCGCCGTTATTTTTGAGAATAATATATGCACCGCCGAGAGAAGAAATCTTCACTTCTCCGCTTTCCAAACCGTCATTTTTGCTCAACGCACCAAGCACCACCGCACCGTCATTGGATTCAAGCATAATGACATCCTCGTCAATCGGCGGAACACTTTTGTAGCCGTACGGAGCATAGCTTTCAATGTTTCTTCTTGTAACGGTTGCGCCCGCTTCAAGCTGATTGTCCGACAGAGTTACCTTGCCTTTTTCGGCAAATTCCTTTTCAGAAGTCGCCACTATTTTTTTACTCATCCACATAACTCATTTCCTCCAAATCAAGCACATAGTTTGCTCTAATCACAGTTCGTTCTCCCGACGAATCCAGTATATGGGCGACGCTGTTTGCAACCGTCTTTCCAAAAATTCCAAAGCCCTCAACATCCGCTTTTATTTCATCGCACAAATCTATCTCGGCGTAGCCCTGCACAATCAGTTCCCAACCGCAATAGTCTGCATTGGCAGACGAAAACACCGTTTTGAGCGTGGTTTCCCTCTGCCAATCAGGCACAGTTGAAATATTGCGAATTTTTCGCGCGGTTATTTTTTTGTTTTTCATAAATCTGCTGACTCTGTGATAAATATAATCGGTTGAATTGCTGATTTTGTAATCAATCTGCGACAATGCGTTGCCCCTGTTGATAATTCGTTTTGCGGAAATCAACCGTTTTTCATCAAGCTTAACAGCTTTTTTCGTGTTCAACAAAACAAGTTCATTTTCGGGAGTAACTCTTATTTTTTCACCCGTAACAGAGTACACAAAGCCATTAATCGCACCATAAAGAGATGTTCCCTTGCCAACCTGATAGCTGATGTCGCTGTAAATACTGCCAAGATTATATTTAAACTCATCGCCTGCGTTTATCTCAAACAAGGCTCTCGCACTCGGCGAAGTGTAAGTAAACGGCTTCGCTTCGCTGTCCGTCAACAGGCACGCACTCGAACGGCAATACAAAAAGCACACAATATGATTTTGGCGCAAACTTTCTCGCTGAGTGTCAACATAGCCGTTAAACACACATTTGCCATTGCAAAAAGCCATTATTCTGTAGGCTTCGGGCAGAGTAGAATCATTGATAAAAGTAATACGCAGGCTGTCGCACGGTGCGTCGGCATCTCTGCACAATTCATACGATTTGAGGTGTCCGAGTTTGATTTCACGCTCGTTCAAATCATACAGCGCAAATGTCAAATCAGCCATATTTTTTCACCCTCTCTGACAGCAAAAATATCGCCTATATCATTGCATTTTACAATCGATTCGATTTGAACCCCGGTTCTGCTTGCAACATCAAAAAGGTTTTCGTTTTCAAGCACATATGTATATCCCACGGTGTGCTCCTCGCTTTTTGTGTTGCACTCTTGAGTGAATTCAAAAGAATATTCCACCCTGTCGTTTCCGCTTGAATACGACACATCAAGAGAAGTGAAAAGCATTTTTATCGGCACGCTGTTTGGCAAAAACAAATAGTCACTGCCTTTTTTGTTAAAAACACGCACAAGTTCAAACGCTTTTAGTGCCGAATCCCTGCCCGTAAAATATCCTTTGCCCGAAACAACGGCACAGCCTCTGCCGTTTTCTTTGCAAATCTGTTCTGCATAAACGGTGTTGTATTTTGCCGTGCCCTTATTCATAGAAATTTTGAAGTCCTTGGGATTTATATTAAATTCAAAGCCCTTGTAGCTCATCTTCATAAATTGCAAATCAATCACCTCTCACATTGTTGTCGTATCTTTTTGAATCAAGCATAATGTAGTCGCTCAATTCCTCGGCTTCGCTGCGACCTATCGCAATATTTTCATTTTTCACCCTTATGCCTCCTTCATATAGTCAAGCGAAAAGGTAAAAGTCGCTTTCATTTTGTAACATTCCTCCGATGACGCCTTGACCACCGACGAAAGTTTTATTCCGCAAACCGACTTGCTCAAAACTGTTCTGACAATTTTTTCCATATCCTCATACGCAATCGGAGAGCCGAATTCATACGGCACAAAAAGGTCAATATCAACCGCAAATTTGCCAAAAAAGTTTTCGTTGTCGACGCTTATACTCTCCAAATCAAGCTCGCCGACAGAAATTGTTGCAATCTTCTTTTTGATTTTTGTTTGCTTTTTTTCATACGGACAAGCCTTGATAAAACTGATGTTGGCAAGCTGAGAATTTGATTTTAACAGCTTGAGCATTTCGTCTGTTTTGTCATCCAAATACATCCTCATCCCCCTTTACAGCCTCACGAAGAACCGCTGTGTAATAAAGAATTTCATCCCCTATAACAACGGCGCTTGATTTAATAAAATAATAATCCTTGTCCATAAGGGTCAAAATGTCCTCTCGTCCAAATCCCGTTATATCAAGCGTAAAAATGCCGATAATATAAGTCTTTTGGTTCAAACCGATGTCAGTCGGATAAGATTCAAACCTAACCTTGTCCCTTTTCCACAGCTGTTCAGCCATCACCTTTAAGGTGATGACCGAACCGTCTTTGGTTGTAATTGTACAGCTGTGAGAATACTTTTCTATCATCGGCATAACCGACTTTGAAAGATTGTTCAACTGCATTTATTACACCCCTTTGAAGCAAAATCCGTTGTCCGCAATCAGATGCGAAATTGCAGAACACGCATCATCAAGCAGAGCCTTTGCATTTTTTACGGCATTGCCGTCCGTTGATGAGGTCACAGAAACATCGCCCGCCTTAAACGAAGAAATCTCGCCGTCGCCAGAGGCAAGTGCAATCTGATAATTAGTCTTTGTTGCAACAAAGTATTCAAGGAGCGCCTCATCGACTTCGCCATAATTCTTGTTTGCAAACGGGAGCAAATTTGTTTTCACAAGAGCCGTATATTTCTTTGCCTCATCTGCGGACATATTGCCGATTGTACATAAAATTTCAAGTATGTTTTCTGTGTTCATAGATTAATTCTTAGCGTCAAGAATACAAGTAGCGGTGTCGATAATTCTGTTGAAACCAACTGTACTTGTAACCGTTGCCCTTTCAAGTTGACGGTCAATGAGCTTGTCAAAATCTGTCACAATATCGCCAAACTGTACCTTTTCCAAAGCGTAGTTCTTGTCGAGTGCCAAAATGCCGACTTCAAGAACATTGGTTTGGCAAGGAACAATTTTTGCACCGAAAGGTGTGATAAGCTTGCCTGTGCCGTGGAAATCAAGACCTGCGCTTCCGTCTCTGAAATCCTTGATATGAACAAGAGTATTGAAAGCTCTCGGTTCTGCAATAATTGTATTAAACTCATAAGGCATAAGTTCCATATACAAATTGATTAAATCATCAATTGTAATGTCGTTTTTGATTCCTGACTGCACTCTCTTGATTCCGAGCTGATTCAATTCATAAATAGCCTGTGCAAGCTGGCAAGAATTGATGTAATTGCCGATTTGTTTAAGCATAACCGCAAACAAATCAAGACGCTGTGACTTGACGGACTCATAAGAAGCAACAAGAGTTCTGCCGCTCTTTTTGAGTTTTGTAAGGTTAGTTCTTGTTTTGATTGCTGTTTCCGGAATAAATGTGCCCTCGTTTATAAACGGCTCTACAATGCGGTTTGGTTCTACGGCATCGCATTGAACAGAACGGTAATCGAGCGAGTCAACCACGGTAGTTGTGGCAATGATTTCGTCAACAACATTGTTGCAAACCATAGCCGCCGCAACCGATCTCTTGATGTATTCAGGGAACAAAACCGCTGAATCGCTTGTCTGGAAAAACTTTGAAACAGTATCCGAATTGCTGCCCTTAACCTTAATGTCAAATCTTTTGAGCTGACGCTCATATGCGTCAAGGCCCTCAAGTTCTGTTCCAACATAATTTTCACTCGGGTCAATATCCTCAAGTGACTTTGTAAAGCCCTTTTCGGAAGTGTAAAGACCCTTGTCAAGTTTTAAAGTATCAAATGTCATATTAATATTTCCTCCTTAAATTAAATAATAATTCCTGCTTTGCGTTCAACTCTGTCAACCCAAAGAACTCTGCGAAGCGGAGCATCGGTTGTTACATCGCTTTGAAGCTTGCCTCTTGTATTAAGAACAAGTCGTGAATACATAGCCAAAGTTTCGCCTTCGAATTTAACCTCGGCATAACCGCTCACCTGAACGGTGAAATAATCACCGTTGATGCCGACAACAATACCGATGAAAGTTTCGCCTGTGGCAGGCAAAGCGATAACACCGTTTTCCTCAACCTTAACAAAATCGCCGATTTTTACATCCTCGGCACCGCCTTCTGTATTTTGCATTGTAATGTATTTTGCATCAAAACCATTGTATGAAACCATATTTTTTCCTCCTAAATTCTAAATTGCGAAAAATCATTCGCCTTACTCTCAACCGCCTGTGCAAGTTGAGGCTTAATTTTTGTTTTTGCTTCGTTCTTTTTCATACCGTCACGAAAACCGAGCAATTCGTTTGCCGTCATAACAGCCGTAACGGATGAAAACAACTTTGTGTCCATATTCGGAAATGCCGACTTAAACAAATCAACAACTTCCTTTGAAAGACTCTTTTTGTATTCCTCGCCGAGAGCAGCCTCGTCCTTTAGCTCCTCGATGTAGGAATTGAGTCTGTTTGCCTCCGATTTTGTGAGGGTAACACCGTCACCCGAGGCAATATTTTTGATAATATCCTGCATATTTTTCTCCTTTGCGTTTTCAAATGATTTTGTAATTCCCGCTTCACGCTGTGCAGGAACGGCAACAAATGAGAATTCATAGGCGTCCCTTGCATTGCTCAAAACATTAAAACAGAGTTTTCCGCCGTAGCTTCTGCCCGGAATATGCTCGCATCTGCCGTGACGATTGTCCGTGTTGCAAATTGAACAAATTGCCTTTTCAACACTGCACGACACGGAAACTTCTTTCTTTATGCCGGCATCAATTTCATCAATAAGAGCCTTGTTTTCATCATTGTTGAGCATATACGCTCTTGCCTTGAGAACATAAAAATCTTCGCCGTCGGCAGTTTTCTTGCCTGCAACCTTTTCGACCCAAGCATCAAAAACTCTTGCCTTTTGATTTTCGGCTTTCATTGAATGGTCAAAAATTCCTGTTTTGCCGACAAACTGCTGTGCAAGTTCGTTGAGAGTTGCCACCGAGAACTTTTCAAAATCTCGGTCAACATCATTGTTGCAAAGGTCAACATTGAAGATATAGACTTCTTCAGCCGACATCTCTCGTCTGGAAAACTTGCCGATTTTTTTCATATCCTCTTCACTCGGAGCACTTTTTTGAATAAAAGCGTCTGTCACTGATTTACCTCCTCTGTTAATTTGTCCGCCTGAGCATTATAAAGTTTAGCCTGTGCTATTTGGATTTCATCCTGCAAGGTTATATCCGTCCATTGAACATCAACACTTCTGTAAATGCCGAGTGTGGACAAATATGTTTCGCCGATTTTCTTGATAATCGGGGTGACAATTCTGCGATAAGCTTTAAGCTCGGTCGTCAAAATATCTGCCTGCTGTTGGCTCATTCTTTCGGTCGTTGACCACGAAAGACCAAACATATACGGCATAAGTCCCGTCTTTGCAATAATCTGCTCAAGCATTTGGCGAACAGGAATTTCGCTGTCCAAGATTTGATTGTCTGCGCCGATAACGCTGACCTTAACATCTCCGACCGCCACAAAATCCTTGATTGTGTCGGTGCTGCTCATAGCGTCTTTCCACGCTTTCGCCATTTGATTGGCACGCTCTTTTGCAAATGCCTTGTCCATTCCGTCACCCTGCGGTTTGTAGGTCACAGCATAACGCAAATTTCCGAGTCGTTGCCAATTTGTGCCTATTGTGTTGTAAATTTTCAGCAAAATATCCGATACAAACGGCAGACCTCTGAGCAAACTTGTGCCCAAGATTTCTCCCGGCTCAGGATTAAGCACCGAGAACAGAATTCGCTCCTGATGTTCAAGCGGTGTCTGACTGTTCATATGACCGGAGCAGAAAATCAAATCCATATCATTTTCTGCCCTTTTCACACTCACACAGCCAAGTTCGCCGTTGTACAAAGCATAAAAACCGTTTTCGTCAGCCACCATTTCGCCGATTGCCGTGCCATAAGTCAAAAGCTGATTCATAAAATTATCAACAAACGACTGAATTCCGCACTGATTGCCGCCGACATTTACAGTTGACAAAAATCTGTTCATATCCTCATCTATCCTGTCATCACCGCACTCCAGTTCAAAGCCTCCCATAAGACGCACAATTTTGTTTATTGCGCTGTCAATAATGGGAACACCCTCTCTGATTGAACGATAAATTCTGTTGTTCGCCTCGACAAGCGGAGTGTAACCGCCAAGATACCTGAACGGATGGCAGTTTTTTCCCGCCGTTTGAACCGAAGCGGAAACAACTGCGTCGGATGAATCCTTATTTTTGTTTTTGCCGAATATACTCAAGGCTTCACATCCTTTCTACTGCAACGGAAAACGCACAGTCATCGCTCCTCATATCAAGAACGGTGTTGACAAAATACCGTATGTCGTCCATTGCGTGATCATTTTCTTTTTTTGGTGCGTCACGCTTTATATCGTTATCCCAACGATAAATGGAAAATTCCCTTATCGTGTCGGTGCAAACGGGAGATATAAAAATCTCGTTTTGCTTCAAAGCCATACAAACCCTGTTTATTCCTTTAAGCACATCGTTTTCGGCTTTGATGACGGTAAATTCGCCGTGACGGCGTACCGTTTCAATAAACGAGGCTGCTGACGGGTCAACAATCAGAGCCGTTATAGTTTTGTCCCCGACAAGCTCTTTCAGATGACCGTAGTATTCCTCGTCCGTCAACTGAACACCCTTTTCTCTTGACGAATGATAATATTCATTCACCCTGTACCAACCGTCCTCGCCTTTGCCCCAAAGACCGAGCGAAAACGGATTGACCGTACCATAATCGCAACTGAGATAGTATTCGCTGAACGAGTCTGCCGATTTGATATGCTTTTCGGGAGAAAACATCGGATAAACCAATCCGTCTGCGGCAACCCATTTGCCTTCAATAAAGCGTTCGTAAAACGCACCTGTGTAAAGTTTTTGGTATCGACCTTTGATTTTTGGCGAAAGCGAAGGATTGTCGTCCATAGTAAAATGGAGGTAGAGCATATTCTTTTCATCGGCCTTTTTAATCCACTCATTGTAAAACCAATGAAAAGGATGCTCCGGATTGCAGTTGAACCAAAACCGTGAGCCGTCAAGCGAACATCTTGCAAGCGCCTGCTCAACAAACGAACGAGGCATCAACGCAACTTCGTCAAAAAGGACACCGCCCAGGGTCATACCCTGAATGAGAGAAGCGGAACTTTCGTCCCTGCCGCCAAAGATGTAAAATCTGTTTTTGACGCTTCCTCTTTGAATTTCAAGCATATTCTTGCTGATTTTCTCCGTCACATTGAAGCCGAGCGAATTGAGCATCGGTATCATCGGAGTGACAACATTTCGCCTGAGCGAACTTATCGTTTTTCCGCACAACGCAAACGAAGTGTCATTGAAAGCATAAAATGCCCAAAACACAAACGACAACGACATACAAAGCGTTTTGCCCGACCTCACCGCACCGTCACAGATAATGCCGTTTTTAGTGCTGTATTTACTGCCTGCACACCACCAATTAAGCGTTTGAAGCTGTTTTTGCGAAAACGGAAAAAACTTAACCATTGCCGACATCCTCGGCGTTGTTTTGTGCGCTCTTTTCAAGCGCTTCATAAAAACTCAAGCCGTTTTCCTGCTTCTCTCCGCCGTTTTCAATCAGCTTTTCAAATGCCTTTATGCGGTCAAAAAATTTGATTTCCATTCCGCCGCCTTTCGGCCGTTTTATCTCGCTAACATTGATGAGTTTCAGTTTTGGAAGTTTCTGCATAATTTCCTCCTCGCTCATAAAAAGGAGTTTCACGGCATCGCAACACGAGCCAAACGCAAGCTCGGTCAACCCCTTTTCAATTTGTTCTTCAAGCGACATCTTTTTCTTCGCCATTTCATCACCTCAAGTCGATATTTTGAAAGTGTCTGTTGACCTGTCGTCACAAAACCCTTTCACCTATAGGCTGAAAACGGCGTTTTTATTCAGCGTTTCTGCATATTTCACCCCAAAAATCGCAAAATAAATTTGTTTTTCATCATTTATTCAATCAAAATGTATATCCCTGCAAAACAGTAGGCATTGATTTCAAAGATTTATAAAGATTTTTACAAAATTTTGTACAAGCCTGTTGTAATGTAAAAAATCAAATGATATAATCATAAAAAAAGGAGGTGACGCCCGTGAAAGAAAAAATGCAAAACCTTATCGAAAAATTCAAAAAGTTTTGCGAATGGATATGGAGCGAATGTAAAGATTGGCATACGCTTGTGCTGTTTATAATTGTTGTTGTGGTTATGTACACACCTGTGTGGGGCGGTTACCTCATCCACCTGATATTCAAAAAATCATGGGGCAGCGTTATGGCAACGGCGTACCTTGCTTTCTGGGCTGGTCCGTTCACTCCTTATTTTCCGCTGTGCATTGCCATCACCCTCGGCATAAAAAAGCTGGTTGAAAAAATCAAATCAAAAAGAAAAAAGGCAAGCGACTGATCACTTACCAAATAAAAAAGCCTACTTCTAAAGTAGGCTTTTTTTATTTTATATTATTTTATAGATTTCTGATGTCGTTGCCGATAAAGTAGAATGAAATATATTCTCCTGTGAGTCGGCTTGTGATACGCTTGTCGTATTTTTCCTCAAGCCTATCAAAGGCATAATTTGTTGAAATGATAGTCGGCTTGCCGGTGAGCAAACGGGTGTTGACAATATTATATATTGTTGCAATGCTGTACTGATTGTCAATCTCCGTGCCCAAATCGTCAAGCACCAAAAGGTCACAACCAAGCACCTGATTTTTGGTGTAATTAATATTATCGGTTCTGCCGAACTGTTCGCTCTGCAAATCGTCACAAATGTTTTGGCTTGTACCGTAGCACACACTAAAGCCCTTGTTAATCACAACATTTACAATTGCAAGGCTCAAATGAGTTTTGCCGAGTCCTGCACCGCCAAAGAAAAACAAGCTCTTACTGTTGAGCGAAAAATTCTGTGCATACTTTCTGCAAGTGTCAAAGATTTTTTCGGCTCTTTGGCGAGGAACAATCGCATTTTCCATAGGTTGCTCACTGTAATAACCAAGTTCGAACTTGTCAAATGTGCACTTGTCAAGAGGTGCAAAACGAGAAACCTCTTTTCGCATCAAATCTTTCAAAACCTGCTTTTGACACGAGCACATTCTGCCGTTGATGACGCCCTTGTCCTCACAAGCCTCACAAACAAAATGCGGTTTCATTGCGTCCTCCGGATAGCCGTTTGCCATGAGCAGCCTTGAGCGTTCCTCCACAAGCTCCTCACTTCTTGCACGAAGTTCCGCAAGCTTTTCATCCGTGTTTTGCTTGTAAAAAAACAACTGACTGATTTCCAAGCCGATTTGCTGAAGTCCTGCCTGAATTTTTTTGATTTCGGGGATTTCCTCTTTAATCTGCATAGAACGCATATCCGCCTCCATAACAGCGGTGTCGTGCCTTTTTTCAAGTATTCTCTTTGCCTTGTTGTACATTTCGTTTGAATAAGCCATAATTATCCTTTATATATCATAATCGTCGTTGAGCATTGCACGGCGATTAATTTCGTCAATATCATAAGTTTCATCAATAGCGGATTTGTTTTTCTGCTCTTTCTTTGAATGAAACTCCTTTTCCTCCTCGGCAACAGCCTCAGGAGTGAATATTCCCTTTTTCTTCCAATTTTTGAGCACCGAGTCAACATATTTCAAGGTTGGTTTGTCGGTATTCTCTTTCATAATATCGCAGGCAATCATAATCATCTGCATATCAAAATCTTCGCTCCAACGATTAATCATTTCTCGTTGCTTTATGGTCGGATTTCTGTGCTTGATTCCGCTGACCGCCACAATCTCGCTCCACAGCCTGTCAGACGCTTCAAGCATACGCAATCTTTCATCCGCAGCTTCGAGGGTAACAATCCCCTCCTCGCTCCAATTCTTAGCCATAGCGCCGATATACGAAGTGCCTATTGCTCTGCCCTTTGCTTTTTCCGTCTTGTAATATTCCAAAATAACAAGCACAACATCGCACGGAAGTCCGTAATATGTCACCATATTTATAACAAGTTCCTGCTCAATATGGCTGATTGTTCTGCCGAAAACCTCTTGTGCGTGATGAATAAGCTCTGTAAGCTGACGGTTGTCCCTGCACATAGTGACAATATCGCTCGGATTAAGCTTTGGCACGGGAATCGCCTCTTTAACTTTAACGGCTTTGGTTTCTTCCTTTTTTTGTGGTTCTGCAACAGGAGCAACCTCCGCAGGTGTTTGTGCGTTGACAACTCCGTCACACGACAAAACGCCTTCTTCCACCCAAAACTCCAAAAAATCCATTGCGTCCGCCTCGGTGCACCCAAGAGCCTTTGCAATATACTTGCTGTCGCACGGTGCATTATTTGCCAAAATGAGCAACAATGCTTTCAACTGATATTCACTTGCAAATTTTATGTAATCCGTTGCGACTTTTTTTGGCACGGCAATCATTCCGTCCTGCCAAGCGTTGCCGACGGGCACAATTTGATACTGCATTTTGCTCACCTCTTTTCACAATAAACAATAAAAATATTTTACCAAAAATCCGCCTATTATTCAACCACAATATAAGGGGGCACTCATCCGAGCACCCCCACTATATATTATCAATATGTTATGCAGTCTGTTGTGATATATTTTACACCGAGTTCAACAAGTTCTTTCATAACCTCAGGGTCGTCAATTGTCCACGCACCGACAAGCATTTCGTCCTGAAGGCACTCCTTGATGTAAAAAGAATCAAGCCTGTAATTTTCTTCCTTGTTGCCGTTAAAATCAATACCGCAGTTATAAATCCCCTTTGCAAGTTCGATTTCTTCTTCATTAATCTCCTGAACAAGATACATCATATCGTTGTCGCAAAGTTCACGAAGTTTCTGTAAGTTGCTGATTTTAAAGGAAATAAATGTCACCTTAACATTTGGGAATTCGTTGCAAAGGCTGATAATTTCAGGATAATATTCCTGATTATTTTCCTCTTTAAGTTCGATTACAGCCTGCATATTGTATTTGTCACAAATCTGCAAAAACTTTTTAAGGGTGCAGATTTTAAGGTTAGGATATTGGTCAATGTTAACGCCGTTGTCGGTATTAGCCTTTTTGAGTTCTTCATAAGTTGTCTTTTCAACAAACTTGCTTTTGTCCATCATACGATAAGTAGACCTGTCGTGCTGAACAACCCAAACGCCGTCCTTTGCACGATAAATATCACACTCGGCAGCGGCATATCCTGCCTTGCCTGCTTCTCTGAACGCAGGAGCGGTATTTTCGGGAGCAACGGCTCTAAAGCCTCTGTGAGCAACCATAATGGTTTCATCGGTTACAATATCACTTGCAGAAGTGACAGTATAGTCCTTAACCTTGCAATATTCGTGCAAAGCAATTGCTCCGCCCGTAACGGCAAGCACAAGCAAAAATGCCAATATGCTCAAAATAATAATCAGCGCTTTTTTGCCCTTGCTCATTTTCTTTTTTGCTTCACTCATTGGATTTTTCCTCCTCATCCTTTTTCGGTTCAAACTTTAGTCTTTGACCGTCAACAGGTTCAAAGACATTTTCAAAGCTCCATTTTCCTTTTACCCCTTTTGCCATTGCACCAATGACGAAATGAAGCACGGGTCCGTCAACGGTGTCGATAACCTGCTGTTGCTCACGATTTGGTTTT